>JBJMGZ010000339.1:0-8353 GCA_045807605.1 Thermoanaerobaculia bacterium
GAAGCGCTTCGTCATCTCGCGCAGGTGGGCCAGGAGCCGGCGGCCCTCGTCGCTGTCCAGGATCTCCAGCGCCTTGGCCGCGGCCGCGGCCTCTCCCTGGGTGATCGGGTTCGAGTAGATGTAGAGCGGCGCGGTCTCGCGCAGGTATTCAGTCAAAGCCCGGCTGCCGGTCACGTAGCCGCCGTTGACGCCCAGCGCCTTGCCCAGGGTGCCGATCAGGATGTCCACCGGACGCGAGCCGGTGAGCTCCTCGGTCCCCCGGCCGGTGGCTCCGCAGGCGCCGACGCCGTGGGAGTCGTCCACCACCACCACCACGTTCTCCGGGTACTCGCCGTCGTAGCGCTCGGCGATCTCCAGGATCTTCGGCAGCTCCGCGTGGTCGCCGCGCATGCTGAAGATGCCGTCGGTCACCACAACCGCCCGGCGGGCCTGGCCGGCTCCGGCGGCGAGCTTCGACTCCAGGTCGGCGTAGTCGAGGTGGCGGTAGACCTGCTTATCCTGGGGGCGCGCCAGGCGCATGGCGTTGATGATGCAGTTGTGGTTCAGCTCGTCGCTGATCAGCACCGTGTCGGCGTTGCTCAGGGGGACGAGCACGCCGAGCGTCGTGGCATAGGCCGAGCTGAAGATCATCGCGGACTCGCGGCCGTGGAAGGCGGCGAGCTTCGCCTCCAGCTCCACGTGCTGGCGATAGGTGCCGCTGATGAAGCGCACGGCCCCGGGGCCGGCGCCGTACTCGGCGGTGGTGCGCTCCTCGGCCTCGATGACCTCGCGGCGCAGCGACATGCCCAGGTAGTTGTTGGAGTTCATCTTGAGGAACGGCCGGTCGGCTTCCCCTTCCAGCGTCCCTTCGAGGAGATAGCGCGGGCCGTTGCCGTCCGCGGCGGGGACGACTTTCGTGATGACGGTCTCGGCCCCCTTGAGGGTGCCCTTCTCGCGCAGGGCGTCGAGCTCGGCGGCGAGGGCCTGGTGGAATCGGTCGTGCGGCATGGCAGGGAGCCTCCGTGGCGCGGGTCAACCGGCCCGCTTGATCTTCTTGCCCAGGTTGTCGAGCATGTCGGCCACCATGGCGCCGAGGTCGTAGTCGGGGGACCATCCCCACTCCTGCCGGGCGGCGCCGTCGTCGAGGGAGTCGGGCCAGGAGTCGGCGATCGCCTGCCGGATCGGATCGACCTGGTAGTCGAGGGTGAAGCCCGGGATATGCCTGCGGATCGCGGCCGCCAGCTCCTCCGGCGTGAAGTTCATGGCGGTGACGTTGAAGGCGTTGCGATGCACGAGCTTCGCCGGGTCGGCCTCCATGACCTCGACGGCGGCCTTGATGGCGTCCGGCATGTACATCATGTCGAGCCGGGTGTCGGGATCCAGGAAGCAGGTGTAGTGGCGATGGCGGATGGCCTCGTAGAAGATCTCGACCGCGTAGTCCGTGGTGCCGCCGCCCGGCAGGGTGCCGTAGGAGATGAGGCCGGGGAAGCGCACGCCGCGGGTGTCCACGCCGAAGCGGTGGAAGTAGTAGTCGCAGAGCAGCTCGCCGGCCACCTTGGTGACGCCATACATGGTGGTGGGGCGCTGCACGGTGTCCTGCGGCGTGCGGTCCTTGGGGGTGTCGGGGCCGAAGGCGCCGATCGAGCTGGGATGGAACACGCCGCAACGGTTCTCGCGGGCCACTTCGAGGATGTCGTAGAGGCTGCCGATGTTCACTTCCCAGGCGACCTGGGGCTTGCTCTCGGCCGTGGCGGAGAGCAGCGCGGCCAGGTGGTAGATGGTGCCGACCTGGCAGCGCCGCACCACGTCGGTGATCTGGCGCGGGTTCGTGGTGTCCACGAACTCGAACGGCCCGTCCGTGCCGCGCGGGGGCATGCGGATGTCGGAGGCGACGACCTGGTCCTCGCCATAGCGCGCGCGCAGGGCGGGGACCAGCTCCGAGCCGATCTGGCCGAGGGCTCCGGTGACGAGGATTTTTGTCTTCATGCCGGAGCGGAATCCTACCACCCCAACGGACGGTGCCGCCGCCCTCCCGCCGTGGCATGCTGCGAGCCATGAAGACGCGCGTTCTGGTGTCGATCACGCTGACCGGCATCGTGGCCGGCGGCGTCGCCTGGCTGCTCGGCGCGACCAGGCTGGCAGAGGGCCTGTGGGCGCTCACCACCGCGGCCATGCTGCTGCCGCTCGCCTGGACCGTGATCTCCGACCTGCGGCGGGGGGAGATGGGGGTCGACGTCATCGCGCTCCTCGCCATGGCGGGATCGCTGGCTCTCGGCCAGTACCTGGCCGGCGCGGTGATCGCTCTCATGCTCTCCGGCGGGCAGGCGCTCGAAGCGTTCGCCGGCGCCCGCGCGCGGCGCGAGCTCACCGCCCTCCTCGCCCGCGCTCCCCGGGTCGTCCACCGCTACGAGGACGGCCAGCTCACCTCGCCGCCTCTCGAAGAGGTGCGGCCGGGCGACCTGCTGCTCGTCAAGCCGGGCGAGATCGTGCCCGTCGACGGCCGGATCGAGGGCGACGACGCGGCCGTGCTCGACGAGTCGGCGCTCACCGGCGAGTCGCTGCCCGCCGAGCATCCGCCCGGGGACCCGGTGCAGAGCGGCACGGTCAACGCGGGCGGGCCGTTCCGGATGCGCGCCCTGTCCACGGCCGAGGAGAGCACCTACGCCGGCATCGTCCGCCTGGTGAAGGAAGCCGAGGCTTCCAAGGCCCCGTTCGTCCGCATGGCGGACCGCTACGCATTGATCTTCCTCCCCCTGACGCTGGCGATCGCCGGCGGCGCCTGGGCGGTCTCGGGCGATCCGCTGCGCGCGCTCGCCGTGCTGGTGGTCGCCACCCCCTGCCCGCTGATCCTGGCCGCGCCGGTCGCGCTCATCGCGGGCGTCTCCCGCTCGGCCAAGCGGGGCATCCTGGTCAAGGGAGGGCGCGCGCTGGAGGCGCTGGCACGGGCGCGGGTCCTGCTGCTCGACAAGACCGGCACCATCACCACGGGCATGCCGGAGCTTTCGGATGTCGAGGTGCTCGGCGGGGAGCCGCATCCGGAGCCGGAGACCGAGGTGCTGCGGCTGGCCGCCTCGCTCGACCAGGTCTCGCCGCACGTCCTGGCCTCCGCGGTCGTGCGGGCGGCGCGGAGCCGCGGCCTGGAGCTGACCTTCCCCACCGACGTGACCGAGCGGCTCGGCCAGGGCATCCGGGGACGGGTAGCCGGGCGCGAGGTGGCCCTGGGCAGGCTCGACTGGGTGCTGCCCGGCGGGACGCTCCCCGGCGCCGTGCGCCGCGTGCGCCGGCGGACGGCCCTGGAGGGCTCCTCCAGCGTCTTCGTGGCGGTGGACGGCGCTCTCGCCGGCGCTCTCATCCTCCACGATCCGGTGCGGCCGGACAGCCCGGTCACCCTGCGCGCATTGCGGGCGTCGGGGATCGAGCGGGTCGTGCTGGTCACCGGCGACCGCCCCGAGGTGGCGGAGAGGGTGGGAGCCGGGATCGGCGCCGACCTGATCCTGTCCGAGCGCTCGCCCGCGGAAAAGGTCGAAGCGGTGCTCGCCGAGCGCGCCGCCGGTCCGACCCTCATGGTCGGCGACGGCGTCAACGACGCTCCGGCCCTGGCCGCGGCCGATGCCGGCGTGGCCATGGGCGCGCGAGGCGCGAGCGCCTCGTCCGAGGCCGCCGACGTGGTGATCACGGTGGACCGGCTCGACCGTCTGGCCGAAGCGCTCCGGATCGCGCGGCGCTCGCGGTGGATCGCCCGGCAGAGCGTGCTCGCCGGCATGGGGCTCTCGCTCGCGGGCATGCTCATGGCTGCCGCGGGCTACCTCCCTCCCGTAGCCGGCGCCCTGGTCCAGGAGGGGATCGACGTGGCGGTGATCCTGAACGCCCTGCGCGCCCTGGGCGGCGAACGCCCCGGAAGGCTCGGGCGCTCGCCCGAGGCGTTCAGGCAGCCTGTGAAGAAGCTCACACCCGTCCCGTGAAGACCATCACAGACAGCGCGCGCCGCGCGCGCCAGGATTGTCTCCGCAGTTCCCAGATCGAGGAGAACGGAGATGACCGTGACGGGCTTCCGCGCAACCGGGTGGCTGCTGCTGGGATGGGCGCTGGGGACGCCGGCCGCGCAAGCGGCGGGCACGGACTTCTACACCGTCACGCCCTGCCGGCTCGTCGACACCCGCGGCGTGGCCGGGCCGTCCGGCGGTCCGAACCTCGCCCCCATGCAGTCGCGCGGCTTCGGGGCCGCCGGCCAGTGCGGCGTCTCGACGGCGGCCGAGGCCGTGGCCGTCAACGTCACCGTCGTCCCCGCGAGCGCGGGCTACCTCTCCTTCACCGGCACCGGCTTCCCCGCGCCGACGACGTCCACGATCAACTTCCGCGCCGGCCAGACCCGCGCCAACAACGCCGTCCTGCCGCTGGGAGCGGGAGGCGGGGTGACGGTCCTCGCCGGCTCGCCGGCCGACGTGAGCCTGATCATCGACGTCACCGGCTACTTCGCGGACTCAGGGCTGGAGGCCACGACCGCCGCGCGCCCGGCTTTCAACCCGCCGCCGGGGAGCTACGCCGGCCAGCGGACGATCGGCATCGTCACGAGCACGCCCGGAGCCCAGATCCGCTACACCACCGACGGCTCCACGCCCACGCCGGCCCATGGCACCCTGTACGCCGGGCCGGTCACCCTCACGGCCGACACCAGCCTCAAGGCCGTCGCCTACAAGACCGGCCTCGCCGACAGCTCCGTCTCGCAGGGCTTTTACGACATCGTCCGGCAGGAGGTCCTCTACATCGCGACGATGACGCCGCAGAGCGGTGCCGTGAGCCTGGGCTCGGGGCGGGCCACGCTCCTGCTCGCCGAGGACGAGCAGACCGCGGTGCTGCGCTTCACCTGGTCGAACCTGAGCTCCGGCCTGACCGGCTCGCACATCCACGCGCCGGACGGCACGATCGTCTTCGACATCGACGATGCGGAGCCGGCGCCGGACGGCTCCCGCGTCTGGACGCTCGCGCCGGCCGGGGCCTGGACGATCCAGCAGATCCTCGACGCGCTGCGCGCCGGGCAGTGCTACATCAACCTGCACACGGCCAACTACCCGAGCGGCGAGATCAAGGGGCTCTTCCGGATCGCCGGCGGCAGCACGACGTTCACGCCGCCGCCTCCCCCGCCGCCGCTGCCCACCGGGCCGCCGAGCGCCGCCGATGCCTCCCGCTTCCTCACCCAGGCGACGTTCGGGCCGACGCCGGAGATGATCGCGGCCGTCCAGTCCCAGGGCTACGACGCCTGGATCAGCGCGCAATTCGCGCAGCCGCTCGTCTCCCACCTGGCCTATCTCGACGCGCTGCCGGCGCTCCCGGAGGGCGACGGCTACCCGTTCTGGGCCGGCCGCGAGTCGTTCTGGAAACAGGCCATCCAGGGGCCGGACCAGTTGCGCCAGCGCGTCGCCTTCGCGCTCAGCGAGATCTTCGTGGCCTCGGCGGAGGACTGCGGCCTGTTCGAGGCCGAGCCGGTCAACGCCTACATGGACGTCCTCAACCGCAATGCCTTCGGCAGCTTCCGGCAGCTCCTCGAAGAGGTCACGCTGTCGCCGTCCATGGGCGTCTACCTGGACATGCTGGGCAACGACAAGGAGGACCCGGAGACCGGGCAGAACCCGAACGAGAACTTCGGGCGCGAGATCCTCCAGCTCTTCTCGATCGGCCTCTACAGGCTCCACCCGGACGGCACTCTGCAACTGGACCAGTGGGGCCTGCCCATCGACACCTACGGCCAGGACACGATCAAGGGCTTCGCGCAGGTCTTCACCGGCTGGACGTTCGCCAACCAGAACCATGCCGAGGAGTGGCGCTTCTACTGGCCGGAGCCGGACTGGCGCCATCCCATGCAGGTGTGGCCGGAGCACCACTCGGCCGGCAGCAAGCTCCTCCTCGACGGCGTGACCCTGCCCGCCGGGCAGGCGGCGCAGACCGACCTCGCGGCGGCGCTGGACAACATCTTCCAGCATCCGAACGCCGGGCCGTTCCTCTGCCGGCAGCTCATCCAGCGCCTGGTGACGAGCAACCCGAGCCCGCCGTACGTCTACCGTTGCGCCCAGGCGTTCGCCGATAGTGGCCAGGGGGGCCAGGGCGTGCGCGGCGATTTGAAGGCCGTGGTGCGGTCGATCCTGCTCGACTGGGAGGCGCGCAGCACGGAAGCGCTCAACCAGCCCGGCTACGGCAAGATGCGCGAGCCGGTCCTGCGCTTCGTGGCCATGCTGCGCGCCCTGCGCGCCCAGCCGCCGGCCGACGGCCGCTTCCGCTACTACTGGCAGTCGAGCGCCGAGTGGGGGCTGAACCAGGCCCCGTACGAGGCGCCCACGGTGTTCAACTTCTTCGATCCGGCCTATGCCCAGCCCGGCCCGATCGCCGCGGGCGGCCTGGTGTCGCCGGAGCTGCAGATCATCAACGAGACCTCGGTCTTCGGCTCCACGAACTTCCTCCACCCGGTGATCTTCGAGGGCTACACCGACGACGACGCCCAGCTCACCCTGGACTACTCCTACTTCACGAGCGTCGCCGGCAACAGCACGGCGCTGCTCGACCGGGTGAACCTGATCTTCTATGCCGGCCTGCTGTCGGCGGAGACGCGGACGATCTTCGCCGAGGCCCTGGCGGATCCCGACTTCCCCGCCAATCCGCAGAACCGGGTCAGCGAGCTGCTCTGGCTGGTGAGCCTCTCGCCCGAATTCATGGGGCAGAGATAGGACCTCCGATGAGAGACAAGATGAGTGAGCAAGAGAAGCCGTCCCGCCGCCAGTTCCTGCGCGGCTCGGTGTGCGCCGCCGTCGGCATGACGTCGCTCGTTTCCACGGCCTTCGACCTGCGGCGCATCGCCGCGGCCGCGCCGCTCGACGGCGATTTCAAGGCCCTGGTGTGCGTGTTCCTCTACGGCGGCAACGACAGCAACAACCTCCTCGTGCCGCGCGGCGCCGACTACGCCGCCTATGCCGCGGCGCGCGCCAACCTGGCGCTGCCGCAGGCCTCGCTGCGGCCGATCACGCCGCTCTCCGGCGGCGACGGCCGGCAGTGGGGGCTACACCCGAACCTGGGCGGGCTGCAGAGCCTGTTCGGGCAGCAGCGGCTGGCGCTGGTCGCGAACGTCGGCCCGCTGGTCGCGCCGGTCACGCGCGCCGAGTACCTGGCGGGCACGGCCGCGCTGCCGCCGCAGCTCTTCTCGCACAGCGACCAGACCCTGCACTGGCAGACCGCGATCCCCGACCAGCCGGGGCGCAGCGGCTGGGGCGGGCGCACGGCCGACCTGCTGCACACGCTCAACACGAACGCGCAGGTCTCGATGTCGATGTCGCTCGCGGGCAACAACACGTTCCAGATCGGCTCGGCCGTGACCCAGTACCAGGTGTCGCCGGGCGGCAGCATCGGCCTCGGCTGGTATTACGACGGCAACGAGTGGCACCATCCGCCGTCGATCGCCATCCGCAAGCTGATGGCGCGCAGCTATGGCAACGTTTTCCAGCAGGGCTACCGCGACGTGTTCCAGCGCGCGCTCGACCAGGACCGCGTGCTCGCGGGCGCCCTGGACGCGGCGCCGCCGCTCGCCACCGTGTTCCCGGACACGGACCTCGGCGCGCAGCTCGGCATGATCGCGCGCCTGATCTCGGTGCGCGAGGCGCTCGGCCTGCGCCGCCAGATCTTCTTCTGCGCCGCGGGCGGCTACGACCTGCACGACAGCCAGGTGGGCGCCACGGCGCAGGTGGGAGCGCACGCCGACCTCCTCGCCGAGCTCGACGGCGCGCTCTCGGCCTTCTACGGCTCCACGGTCGAGCTGGGAGTGGCCAACGACGTCACCGCCTTCACCGCCTCGGACTTCGGCCGCACCTACCTCAGCAACGGCGAGGGCTCGGACCACGGCTGGGGAGCCCATCACTTCGCGGTGGGAGGCGCCGTGGCCGGAGGCCGTTTCTACGGCCAGGTGCCGACGCTCGCGGTCGACGGCCCGGACGACTCGGGCGACGGCCGCTGGATCCCCACGATCTCCGTGGACGAGTACTCGGCGACGCTGGCGAAGTGGTTCGGAGTGTCGTCGGGGAACCTGGGCCTGGTGTTCCCCAACCTGGGACGGTTCGATTCGCCGGACCTGGGGTTTTTGGGTTAGCAATGTAATGTAGGGGAGGGGCTTGCCCCCTCCCGGGCGGGGGAAGCCCGCAGCCTTCAAGTCGGAGGACGTGCACCACGAAGCCCGCAAGGCCCTCGATCTTAATTGCCGGATCGCCAACACCCTACGCGTGGCGCGCTTTCCCTGGGACCGCTGGCGTCCCGCCGGCATCCTCAAGAGACTGGGCCGAAGGCCCGGCCTTCTTGCAGGAGGACCGCAATTGCCGGCGTTCCGCCAATTCATCCGGAC
>JBJMGZ010000340.1:0-10376 GCA_045807605.1 Thermoanaerobaculia bacterium
GCGAGGAGCTTCGGATACTCCTGCTCGCGCTCCGTTGTTTGCCAACTGATGTAAAGAAATTTCGCCAGGGAACCTTTAATGGAGGAATCGTCGAGCCGCAGGGGGATGAAGCGGCGCTCCGGGTTCAACGGGTCGCGGAACCGGAACGTGCCGGCCTCCAACTGCGCCCAGTCCGGGCCGGACGCATGGGCCGACAGGCAGAGCACGAGCGTGCGGGAGCGCTCCAGCCCCTCCTCGACGCTTCCCGGCTCCAGGAACCAGACGCGCAGCCCGTCCTCCTTGAGCCGCCCGGCGAGCTTGCGCACGACGCCCCTGTCCTTGGGGCTGTGGCTCAGAAAGACATCGTGGGTGAAGGTCTCGGGCATGGGACAGGCCTCTTCGGAACATCGCTCATTTCGCCGGATTCGTACCCAAGGTTACTCGAAACGAAGCTGCCCTGAGAAGGCACGCGGAGCATCGCGCTCCTGCACGGAGCGTCCGGCCCTGGTCTCTGCCATGCCGGCCCGAGGGTGGAGGTGTGGCGGAGCCGCGGGTGCACGATCCGCCCGCGAGCGTGAGCGGCCCGCCCCGAAGGGCGGAAGGCCCGTCCCCGGGTGCGAGCGCTCCGCACGGACCGGTGGACGATCCACACCGACCACGGAGGCTCCCGCCCCAAGGCACGGACGCTCCGCCCCGGGACGCCGACGGCCCGCCCCCGATTGCGGACCTCCCGTACCCCGGGGCGGAAGGCTCCGAGATCGGGGCAGACCGTGCGCCGTTCAGGGCGGATCGTCCGCACCTCTCGGCGGACCTTCTGCCGGCCGGTGTGGACCATTCGCCCTCCGGGGCGGGCTCTCCACGGGCCGGGGCAGACCGTCCGTGGACCGGGGCGGGCGGCGGAGCGATGGGGGCCGGCCAGCTACGATCCCGCGGAGGCTCTGCGGTCTCTCCGGGGCTCCGTCATCCGCTATGTAGATCCCTTGGAGCCTGTAGGGCTCCAACCACCTGTCGAAGACTGAATCGATCAGGTAGAGCTAAGGCGCCTCGCCGACGGACGGTTGCTCCCTCTGAATCGCCTCCAGGTCATCGGCGAGCTCCGGATCCCGAGCGCCCTCGCTGGCAAGGATGTCCAGGAGATCGCGCAGAGTCAGAGAACGGCTCGGCTGGGCCGGCACGAGCTGTCCGATCTCCTCGCCTCCATGGACAATGACGAAGCTCTCCCCCGCGTACCGGACCCGGTTCAGCAGATCCGAGAACCGCCGTGCCGCCTCAGTGGCTGTGACCCGCTGGCTCATGAAGGGAGCATATGAGAAATCAGATTCCCAAAAGGCATGGTTGCTCGCGGCTACCGCACCCCCGCGCCGCCCCACCCTCCGCGGCTGTGCCGGCTTCCGCGAGGATCTCGTCGGCTCCATACTGGAAAGGAGTCACACCGAAGCGGCTCAGGGCCTCCAGGAACTCGCTCCGGGAAATCCCCGCGATCTCCGCGGCGCGTCCCTGGGAGACCGCCTTCAGCTCGTACCACTTCACGGCCGCTGCCAGCCGCATCTCTTTCGCGAAGACGTACGGGTCCTTGTGCAAGGCCGCCAAGGCTCCCTCAGGCATCTCGATCGTCATCCGGACCATGTCGTGAGTCTACTCCACTCGGGCCTCATGGTTTTTCGCCCGCCAGCGGCGAATTCCGGATGACCCCCTCGCTCCAGCCCTCCACCCGGGCGCGCTGGCGGTAGTACTCCAGCAGATCGGCCTTGAGGGCCGCCACCGCCGCTTCCTTGCCCGCGATCGCATCCCGCCGGATGAAGTCGCCCGAGCTGAGCGGGAAGCCCTCCGCCCTTTCGAGCACCGCGGGCTCGAAGTAGCGGAAGAGAGGGATGTAGTCCCGCTGGAAGCGCGGGTCGTGGTCGAGTCCGGCCTGCAGCGTCCAGTAGTGGTGCAGGTGGATGAAGGTCGGCTTCGCCTCGCCGAAGATGTAGTCGTAGAAGGCTTCCGGCCTCTTTTCGAGAGTCCTCGCGATCGTCCGGTCGGTCAGGCCGACGAGGTCGTAGACCCGCAGCCGCGACGTCCAGAGCGTGCCGCCCACGTCCGGGAGCAGGATCGAGCCTTGATCGAGCTTCAGGAGGTCCGCGTAGCGGTTGTAGCGCAGGCCGAACCTCTCGACCACCTCCTGGAAGGAGACCGTCGGCGTCGCCGCGAAGAGGATCGACCGGCCGGCGAAGAGGGTCAGGCTCAGGCCCACCGCGGCCAGCCCGGCCACCAGGGCCGGGAGGCGCCTCCGTGCCGGGTCGGGGAGGAGCATCTCCCCCAGGCTCGCCGCGAGCGTCACGGCATAGGCATAGAGGAAAGGGAAGAACGGGGTCCCGAACCGGTACTCCTCCATCCAGTCGAAGGGGAGGAGCAGGAAGGGCACGGCCCCGAAGCACGCGAAGGCGAGCAGGACGGCATGCCTCGCTTCGAAGCGGCGGCGACCGATCAGGAAGGCCGTGCCAGCCAGGAGCGCTACCGGCAGCAGGACGTTCCCCGGCCCCGCCACGGACTCGAACAGATCGAAGGCCTTGGCCGTCATCCTCGGCTGGAGCGTGAGGAGGTCCAGGTAGACCTTCGCGTTGGGCCCCCCCTTGGCGTAGAAGGTGTTCGGGTAGAGGTCCCCGAAGTAGGACCAGCGGAAGAGCAGGAAGGCGCCGAGGAGGGCGGAGAAGACGGCGGCGTAACGGAAGCTTCGGCCCCGCCAGCCTTTGCCTGTGGCGATCGTCAACAAGGGATAGAGGCCGGCGAAGAGGATGCCGTCCGGCCGCGTCAGCGCGAGGCCCGCCGCCACGGCCCCGGCCGCCAGCGGTAACGCACCGATTTCCCGCTCCCGGAGCCGCTCGCGGACGATCAGCCACAGGAGCAGGCAGAGGAGGAAGACGTAGAGCGGGTTCTCCAGCCCGGAGACCGTCCAGATCACGAAAGGGCTGCAGACGGCGAGCAGCAGGAGGGTCACCAGGGAGACCGCCCGGCTCCCCGTCAGGGAGAAGAGGGATCGATCCAGGAGGATGAAGGACCCCGCCAGCAGCGCCAGGCTCGCCAGCTTCGGAACGATCACCGGATCGAAGAGGCCGGCGAGGAAGGCCGGCACGAAGGCGAGCATCCAGAGGAAGTTGGAGAACCCCTCGACCGGCGGCAGCCCGGGCTGGGAGACCAGGCCATGCCCGGCCGCAAGATTGCGGGCATAGACGAAGGTGATCCCCGCGTCGTCGACGATCCAGGCCCCGAAGAGGAGCGCGTGGGCGAAGAGCACGAGGAGGGGAGGAAGAACACGGACGAGCACGGACGGCCACGGACGCACACGGACCCTTCCGGACTGTCCGTGTTCGTCCGTGCCGGTCCGTGCCAGTCCGTGCTCCTCCCTCACTTCCGCGCTTCCCACCGCCGGTGCATCCAGAGCCACTGCTCGGGATGGCGGCGGATGTCCTGCTCGGCGACTTCCAGATACCGGCGGGTGAGCGCCACGACGGCTTCCTCCACCTGGCCGCCGTCGGCTGACGGGAAGATCGGGGGGTGGACGACGAGGCGGTATCTGCCGTGGGGCTCAGGGAACATGGCCACGGGGAGGACGGGGGCTCCGGTGCGCAGCGAGACCCGGGCGAGCACCGGCGTGGTCAGGGCCGGGCGTCCGAAGAAGGGGACCTCGATCCCTTCTTTGGCCTGCACCCTCTGGTCGATCAGGATGCCCACGATCCCGCCCTCCCGCAGCGTCTCCAGCATGCGCCGCGCCGCTCCCCGCTTGGGGATGGTCCGGTTGCCGAACTGCTCCCGGGCGGCGAGCAGCTCCCGGTTCAGGTACGGGTTGTCCGCCGGGCGCATGATGATGTGCATCGGAGCGTGGTAGAGGCCGACCACCGGCGGCACGATCTCCCACATGCCCAGGTGGGGGGAGAGGACGAAGAAGCCCTTGCCCGGACGGGCCGCGGCATGGACGTTCTCCCAGCCTTCCAGGCTGAGCCGCGCGCAGATCTCCCGGGCGTCGAAGCGGCCGGCGGAGATCACGTCGCAGAGGGCCGCGCCGAAGTGGCGGAAGCACTCCCGGACCAGGCGTCTGCGCTCGTCCGGAGGGATTTCCGGAATCGCCATCTCCAGGTTGCGCAGCGCCACCTCGCGATGCCGGCGGTCGAGCGCATGCCCGAGCGCGCCCACCCCCCTTCCCAGCCGCCGCGCCGTTTCATGAGGCAGGGCGCGGAGAAGGCCCTTGAGGGTCAGATAGAGGCCGTACTCGATCCGGTGGCGGATGGGGCGGTTCTTCATCGTGGAAGGGCTCCGTCCAGCCATTCCCGGAACGCCGCCTCGGGCTCGGCGTGGATGGGCAGCTCGGCGAGCGGGGCGTCGAGCCGGCCGAGGAGCTTGACCGCGTCCTTGACCGTGGTGAGCACGGCCTCGGCGCCGCTCGAGCGGAAGGCTTGCGCGATCCTCTGGAGGCTCGGGACCGGGTAGGCGTGATGATCGGGGAAGCGCAGCTCCCCGGCGACCTCGAAGCCGAGGCCTCGCGCCGTGGCCACGAAGCTCTCCGGCCGGGCGATCGCCGTGACCAGGAACACCTTGGCCCCTTCCTTCAGCTCTCCGCCTCCGATCCGGCGCGGGGCTCCGGGACGGAGGAAGCTCGCGAAGCCGGGGCCGGTGAAGCCGTAGGGCCGCAGCGCTTCGGCGAGCGCCCGGCCGTCTTCCGGGGACTCGGCGTTGGTCAGGACCACGGCGTGGGCGCGGGCGATGGAGGCGAGCGGCTCCCGCAGCCGCCCGGCCGGGGGCAGGCGGCCGCCTCCGAACGGGTCCGCGGAGGGGAAGGCCACGAGGTCGAGGTCGCGGCGCAGGGCCAGGTGGGAGAAGGCGTCGTCGAGGAGAAAGAGGTCGGGCGTGCGGGGGAGGCGGTGGAGGGCGGCCATCCCGGCTTCGAAGCGGTCGGGTCCGACCACGACGGCCACGCCCGGCAGCTCGCCGGCCAGGAGCACCGGCTCATCGCCGGCGAGGAGCGGTCCCAGGAGCGGCCCTCCCCCCGTGCTGACCACCCGCACGCCCCTCCCCCGGCTGGCGTAGCCGCGGGAGAGGATGCAGACCGCGAGCCCCCGGTCCCGCAGATGGGCGGCGACCGCGGCCGTGAGCGGCGTCTTGCCGGTCCCTCCCCAATGGAGATTGCCGACGCTCACCACCGGGCGGGGCAGATTGCGCGAGTGCGAGCGGTACCACCGGAACCGCAGCCGGTGAGCGCCCCCGTAGAGGAGCTGCCAGGGAGAGGCGGAGGGGGGCGGGGACTTCATGGCCAGGGATTGAGATACCACGTTCTGCACCCCTCCACTGTAGAGACGCCCCGTGGGGCGTCTCCTCCGGAGGGGACCGCATTCATGGTCCTTTCCAGAAAACATCGGCCGACCCGCCGACCGACGGGGGTCTCGGGAAGGATATCGCCGCCGAGAGACGCCCCGGGGGGCGTCTCTACAGTGGGGGGGAAGAGCCGATCAACGCCCAAGCAACGGCCCCAGCATCTCCAATGTCCGCTCCAGCGCGCCCCGGTTCTCTTCCAGGAGCCGGAGCGCGCGCTCCCCCTGCTCCCGGGCGGCGGCGGGATCGGCGATCCACTCCCCCCAGACCTCGGCCAGCCCATCCGCATCCCTGACCCGGCGCCAGGCTCCCGCCCGGTCGAAGCGCTCGGCCATGTCGCGGAAGTTGTGCATGGAGGGGCCGACCGCCACCGGCACGCCGAAGCGGGCGGGCTCCAGGGGATTGTGGCCTCCCTTGGGGACCAGCGTGCCGCCGATGAAGGCGGCGGCCGCGATCCTATAAAGGCCGGCGAGCTCGCCCAGGCTATCCAGGAGGACGACGTCCGGCCGAGCATCGTCGGGAATCCTGCTGCGCCGGACGGCGTTGGGACCCAGAAGCGCCGCGACCTCGTCCCACCTCTCGGGATGCCGGGGCGCGATCACGAGCATTGCCCCCTGCAGGCGGCGGAAGGCGTCCAGGACCTGCTCCTCCTCCCCGGGCATGGTGGAGCCGGCGAGCAGGATCGGCCGGCCGGCGGCGAGGGCGCGCAGCCGCTCCTCCAGCTCCGGCTTCACGGCGGGCTCGGGCGACTCGTACTTGAGATTGCCGGTCACCGTGATCCTCTCTCCGGGCACGCCCAGGGAGAGCAGGCGGTCGCGGTCCTCGGAGGTCTGGACGCCGAAGCGGTCCACCCGGGAGAAGAGGAAGCCCAGGAGACGACGCAAGCGGCGCATCCGGCCATAGCTCCGGTCGCCCACCCGGCCGTTGACGACGGTCACGGGGAGACCCCGGCGCTTCGCCTCGGAGAGCACCAGCGGCCAGTAGTCCCCCTCCACCAGGACCAGGGCGCGCGGCTGGAAGCGGTCGAAGAAGCGCCGCACCGCGAAACCGAGGTCGAAGGGGAGGTAGGCGATCTCGGCCTGGTCCCGGAGCAGCGCCTTCGCCCGCTCCTGGCCCGTGGGGGTCACGGTCGTGACCACGAGGGGGAGGCCGGCCGGCAGCGCCCGGATCAGGGTGGCCGCGACCAGCACCTCCCCGACCGAGACCGCGTGGAGCCACAGGAACCCGCCCGGCCCTCCCCGGGGCATGGCGGAAGTCCTTGAAAGGGCTAGCCTTCCGGACAGGGTCGGGAGATAATGGGACCCCCTCCCGAGCAGGAGGAAGGGCCCGGCGATCAGCAGAGCGGCGCCGGCCGCGAGCTGGTACAGGACCCGGAGGAGGGCGCGCATGGGCGGGCAGTATAATGAGGTCCTAGACGTTTCCCGGAGCCGCTCCGTATATCTGGATTGAACATGCTCGAACTGGTCTACACCCGCCGCACGCACCCCGCCCCCTGGGCGGACGTCTCCGACCGCGACCTCCTCCTGGCGGTCCGGGGAGGGGACGAGGCCGCGTTCAACGAGCTGATCAGCCGCAAGACCAAGCCTCTCCTCCAGCTCGTCCAGCGCATCCTCAACGACACCGAGGAGTCCCGGGACGTCGTCCAGGTCACCTTCTTCAAGGTCTGGGAGAACCGCCGCAAGTTCGACGAGCGGTGGAGCCCCAACACCTGGATCTACCGCATCGCGAGCAACCTGGCCATCGACCACCTGCGCTCGCGCAAGAGCCGGGAGAAGAGCGACGAGCCCGTGCGGCTGCACATGCTGCAGGTGGCGGACGGCAGCGCCGACCGCGACCTCTCCCGCGTCCAGCACGGCGAGGTGGCCGAGATCTTCCGCGAGCTCTCCGCCGGGCTTTCCGAGAAGCAGCGCACCGTCTTCCTCCTCAAGGAGGTCGAGGGGCTCTCCTCCGCCGAGGTCGCGGAGGTGCTCAAGTGCCGCGAGTCCACGGTGCGCAATCACCTGTTCAACGCCCGCCGGTACCTCCGCGGGGAGCTGATCAGGCGCTACCCCGAGTACGCCGGCAGCTTCCATCTCCCCGAGCCGGCCGAGCCGTCCGAGGAGGCCTCCCTGTGAGCTGCCCCGACTGGACCATCCTGACCGCCCATCGACGCGATGGCCGGGACGGCGCCGAGCCCGCGGGCTGGAGCGCGGCCCTGGCCCACTTCGACGGCGGCTGCCAGCTCTGCCGCAAGGCGGCGCTCATGGCCGATCCGACCCTGGTCTTCCGGCGGCTGGCGCAGGTGCCGGCCGCGGCGATGACCGCGGCCCAGGAGCGCGCCGAGGCCGACTCGGTGCGCCAGGCCGTGGCCGCGATGCGCGCCGCGAGCCGCCTGGAGCCCAAGGGACGGCGCTTCGCGGCCGGCGGCTGGAAGCGCTGGTCGGCTGCCGCGGCCCTGGCCATGATGGCCGTGACCGTCCCTTCCGACCACGCGCGGCAGTCCGCGCAGCTCCGCGGCGCCCTGGAACGGCCGGCGGCCGAGGGCCTGGAAGCCTCCCTGCAGGCGGCCCGGCAGACCGGCAGCTCGCCGGTCCTCGAAGGGGGAGTGGACCTGCCGGGGGCCCGCGTCTATCACCTGGGCGACCAGGAGCTCGCGGTGGTGATGGTCATCGATGAAAGCTTCGACGAGAGCTTCGGCATCTGAGCCCGGGCTGCCGGGCAGGTCTTCCTCCCCCGTGATCCTGGAGTCCCGATTGCACCCGATGCTCTCCGTACGCAGGACCGTCCTGCTCGTCCTCTGGGCCGTTCTGCTGGCCGTGCCCGCTGCGCCGACCGCGCCGGCATCGGCGCAGACGATCCGCAGCGAGGGCGAGCTGGTCCTGCACGCGTTCACGCTGCGCAACCGGCCGGCCGCGGACGCCGTCCAGCTCGTCTCTCCGCTGTTGAGCAAGCGCGGCACCGTCGAGCTGCAGCCGGCGACGAACACGCTGGTGATCCGCGACACGCCGGCGGCGCTCGGCCGGATCATCCCGGTCCTGCAGGGATATGATCATCCGTCGCGGCCGCTCAGCCTGGAGATCCAGATCGTCCGGGCCATGCGCTCGCCGGTGTCGGGGGCGCCGGTCCAGTCGGACCTGCCGGAGCCGCTCACCAGCAAGCTGCGCGCCCTGCTGCCGTACGACATCTACCAGGGGCAGGCGCAGGCGCGGCTCGCCTCGCGGGAAGGCGAGGCGGTCACTTATGCGTTGGGAGGGGAGTACGAGGTGAGCTTCCGCCTCGGCACCATCGTGGAAGGGCAGCGCGTCCGGCTGTCGAACTTCCGGATCCTCCGCCGGACGGAGGACCGCCGGGCGGGCACGGCCCTGATCCACACGAACCTGATCCTGCCGCTGGGGCAGACCACGAGCTTCGTGCTCGCCCGCACCGAGGAGAGCCGCGAGGCGCTCATGGTCGTGCTCACCCTGCGGCAGAGCGGGAAAAAACGCCCGGCGCAACAGCCGCGGCCCTGACAGCCAGAGGAGACCGAGGGAACGATGAATTTCGTCTGCCGCGTGGGCACCCCGGACGGCCGGGTCATGGAGGAGGTCTTCACGGCCGCCGACGAGACGGCGCTGCGCTCCGACCTCGGCAAGCGCGGGTTCCACATCTTCGAGGTGCGCCGCCGCGGCGTGCCGACCGGCATGGCCGGCACGGCCGCCGCCGCCGGACGCATCCGCCGCCGGCGCATCCCGACGCAGGACTTCATGGTCTTCAACCAGGAGATCGCGGCCCTGCTCAAGGCCGGCCTGCCCCTGCTCCAGGCGCTCGACCTCATGCTCGAGCGCATGCACCACCCGCAGTTCAAGGCCGTGCTCACCGACATCCGCGACCGGGTCAAGAGCGGCGAGGACCTGTCCGAGGCCTTCGCGTCGCACGGCGAGATGTTCCCGCGCCTCTATCCCGCGACCCTCAAGGCGGGCGAGCGCAGCGGCGAGCTCGAATCGGTCATCCGCCGCTTCATCCGCTACATGAAGCTGCTCCTCGATGCCCGCCGGCGCGTGATCTCCGCCCTGGTCTACCCGGCGGTGCTGGTTTGCACGTCGATCGCCATGATCATCGTCATGGCCATCTACGTGGTGCCCAAGTTCATGGGCTTCTTCTCGGAGCTCGACGCCGAGCTGCCGCTGATCACCCGCATCGTGCTCGGGTTTTCCCGGTTCCTCACCGGCAACTGGCCGGTGATCCTGATCGTGATCGTCGGCAGTTTGATCTTTTTGCGCTCCTGGGGGCGCACGCCTTCGGGCCGGACGGCGCTCGACCGCGTCAAGATCAAGGTGCCGTTCCTCGGACCGGTGCTCCACCGCTTCGCGCTGGCGGAGTTCTGCCGCTCGCTCGCCACGCTGCTGTCGGGCGGCATCCCGCTGGTGCCGGCGTTCGAGATCGCCGTGGCCTCGGTGGGCAACAGCTACGTGCGCGGGCGCATCGAGCCCAACATCCAGATGGTGCGCGAGGGCAAGCCCTTCCACGAGGCGCTGGAGCGCAGCGACGTGTTCACCGACATGTCGATCGACATGGTCAAGGTCGGCGAGGCGACCGGCTCGCTCGACGACATGCTGGGCAATGTTTCGGATTTCCTGGACGAGCAGATCGAGACCCGCATGCAGCGGCTGCTCTCCCTGGTGGAGCCCCTGATGCTGGTGTTCATGGGCATCATCATCGCGATCCTGCTGATCTCGATCTACCTGCCGATGTTCAGCATGCTCGGCGATTCCAAGTTCTAGCACCTGGAGATTTGTGATGGCAGTGATGAACGGTGTGACCAACAGCATGGTGAACGGCGGCAAGACGACGAGCGTCCCCGAGCCCGAGACGATCGAGCAGGCGCGCGAGCGGCTCGCCCGCGAGCGCCAGGGCGCGGAGGCGTTCGCCGCCCGCTACGGGTTGGAGTTCGTCGACATGACGCGCTTCCGCATCGACAACGACCTGTTCCGGCGCATCCCGTTCGATCTGATGCTGCGCTACCAGTTCATCCCCGAGGCGCAGCACGACGGCAGCCTGTCGGTCGTCATGGCCGACCCGTCGGACGTGACCAA
>JBJMGZ010000341.1:0-7637 GCA_045807605.1 Thermoanaerobaculia bacterium
ATTGGCGTCGTGAATCTGCTTGCCCAGACAGCCGTACTTGCCGATCAAGGCTCGCAGACGGTCCCAGGCCTGCTCATTCTCCAGGAGCAGACGCATGCGGCCGCGAAACGCGGCGAGGTTGGCGAGAGCCTCGTCGAGACCGAGCCCCAGACCGTTGACCTCGACTGGGCAGGTCGCGACCACGAGATACTCGCGGAACACCTGGGCTGGCAGCAAGGGGATTGCTTAATTGGGCCAGTCGTTCAAGACCACCAGCGCTGCCTGGTGGAGAGGGCGGCGAGGGACTGTGGCAGAAAGAAGGACGTTGGTGTCGAGGAGAACCGCTTTATCGTCCATCATCGCCGTACATCTCTTCGCGCCGCCAAGTGGACGCGGGAGAGGCGCTCGAGAGCTTGAGCTCAGCCGGAGGAAGCGGGGGAGGAGGGGGCTCCTCCCGTGCGATCATGGCCAGGATATGGCGGAGCTCGCCTTCCAACGACCGCTCGTTTCTGGCGGCCCTACGCTTGAGCGCCGCAATCACCTCGGGTGAGACTTCTCGAATCTGGACGGCTGGCATGTCTCCATGCTAGCACATGCATTTTGCCAGCATCAACCAGAGCCCCATCTGGCGGGGCCTGCCGCGCCCGGCTCTCACTCCCTTCCTCAGCCGGCCGGAGAGATGGTGAGAACGCCCGACGCGGCATCGAATGAGAAGGCGCCACCAAGATAGGCCGCGAGCTCCGGGGAGGCCGAGCTGACGCTCCCCGTCTCGTTGTTGGTCGTCAGGTCGTGGACACCCTGGAGGGTGAGGTTCGGCGGCACCCCGCCGGCGCTCGCCGCGAACATCAGGGTCGCCGTCAGCATGGAGGCCGGGAAGCTGAGGCCGGCATGGCTGTTGTCCCGTTTCGTGGCGATCAGCTGCGCCTGCTGGAATGCCGCCTGGCCGACGCCGGTGGCAGTGGCCGTGGCGGCGGCGTATTGCCAATTTCCCCAATTGTCGCCGGTCTGTTCGTTGAAGAGCAACTTGAGCTGAAACGAGAGCGTTGGCGCCGCCATGGCTTGGCCTCCTTGTCTTGTCGTCATTTGTTGTCTCTCTTCTGCTCCGGAAGCCCTCCAACAACTCCCAACGGGCTTTAGCATTGCTAAAACCCGTCTAGCATCGTTCGACCCGGCTTTAGCAATGCTGGACGAGGAATAACAATGCTAGAGCCCGCCTGACAATGCTATGAGCCCGCGTAGCAATGCTGGACGGCGTCTAGCAATGCTAAAACCCGTTTAGCATTGCTAAAAACGAATCTGAGAATGCTAGAGCGCGTTTCAAAGTGCTAGAGCGCTTCCAAGCCCTGCTCGAAGCCGTTCTACGAGGATCGAGCGCATCCTGGGATGATCGAGCGCGTCCAGCGCTGCTCAAAGCCGTTTTACCATGCTGGAGCGCGCCGGAAGCTGCTGGAAGGGCTCCGGAGCCTGTCGGAGCCCTTCCAACGATGCTAGAGACACCGTCACTCTTCGTGGGGACCGATCGAGGGGATCGCGCTCAGGTACTCGTAGATGGCACGGAGGTCGTGGTCCGTCATCTTGCCGTAGACGGGCCAGGGCATGACCTGGAGGATCTCGTCCGGATCGTCGGGATCGTGCCCGTTCCGCAGATACGTCTTGAACTCCTGGTACGTCACGCCGGCAGGCTTGCCTTCGTCATCCGGCGTGATGTTGGCCGAGACGACGGGCCCGAACTCCACCCCGCCCGCGAGATAGCCGGCGGTGTTGATGTGCTCCGGTTGCCCGACGAAGGGGTCGCCCCCCGGCGCGTAGGGCGGGTTCGTGTGGCAGTCGTTGCAGCCGCCCTGGGCGTTGACGATGTAGCTGCCCAGGCCGACGAGCGCGCGGTTCCGGCCCTTGAGATTGAGCGGGACCGGCGCGATCTGGTACCCGCGGGCGATCCGCGACTGCTCGGGGTCCTGATTTTTTGCCCCCGCGGCGTGAGGAAGATTGAGCAAGGCCGCACACCCGATGACCAAGAGCGCCAAGATCCATGGTTTTCTCATGCTGTTCCTCCTTCAGGGGGTGGTTGTTCGGTCGGCTTGCGGGATAATGCTCGACGCCCAAGGAGGTCTCAAGCATGCGCTGCGCCATCTCCGCATTCGCCCTGATGCTGGCCGGAGCCGTCCCGGCCATCTCTGAAACTGCAATCACGATCCATGCCGAACGGCTGCTCGACGGCCGCGGCGGCGTGCTAACCGACGTCACGGTCACCGTCCAGGGCTCGCGCATCGTCTCGGTGGAGCCCAGGGGGAAGGAGACCCCGACCTGGGACCTCCGCGGGCTCACGCTGATGCCGGGCGGGATCGACACCCACGTCCACATCTCCTGGCACTTCGATCCGGACGGCAAGACCCACCACGACGAGAACGAGGCGCCGGCCCGCACCGTCCTCTACGCCGCCGAAAACGCCTGGTTGACGCTCCAGGGCGGGATCACCACGGTCCAGAGCCTCGGCGCGCCCGAGGATCGGGATCTGCGCGAGGCGATCGGCCGCGGCGTCCTCCCCGGCCCGCGGGTGATCACCTCGCTCGAGCCGCTGGGCGAGGAGGGCTGGACGCCCGAGCAGTACCGCGAGGCCGTGCGCAAGCTGAAGGCGGACGGCGCCGACCTGGTCAAGGTCTTCGCCTCGAAGAGCATCCGCGACGGCGGCGGCCCCACCCTCTCCCAGGAGCAGCTCGACGCGGCCTGCGGCGAGGCGCGCAAGCTCGGCCTGCGCTCGGCGGTCCACGCCCACGGCCCGGAGAGCGCCCGCCGCGCCGCCCTCGCCGGCTGCACGAGCGTGGAGCACGGCGCCCTGCTCGATCCCGAGACCCTCCGCGTCCTCGCCGAGCACGGCACGTACTTCGACCCCAACATCGACCTCGTGTTCCGGAACTACTTCGAGAACAAGGAGCGCTTCCTCGGCATCGGCAACTACTCCGAGGAGGGCTTCGCCCAGATGAAGAAAGCCGTGCCCCACGCCCTGGAGGTGTTCCGCCAGGCGCTCGCCACGCCGGGTCTCAAGGTGGTCTTCGGCACGGACGCGGTCGCCGGCTCGCACGGCCGCAACTTCGAGGAGCTGATCTATCGGGTCGAGCAGGGACGCCAGGACCCCGGAGCGGCCATCGTCTCGGCCACCTCGCTCGCCGCCGAGTCGCTCGGCCTCCAGAAGGAGGTGGGCACCGCCGCTCCCGGCTTCGAGGCCGACCTGATCGCCGTCGAGGGCGATCCTCTCCAGGACATCCGCGCGCTGAAGCGGGTCGTCTGGGTCATGAAGTCAGGCAGGGTAGTACGGGCCGAGTTGATCGGGACCAAGCCATGGAACCGCTGATCCGGCTGGACGGCCTGGCCCGCGACTACGGCGGGCGGCCCGCGGTACGGGAGCTGTCGCTGGAGATCCCCGCGGGCGAGGTGTTCGGCCTGCTGGGCACGAACGGCGCCGGCAAGTCGACGACGCTCAAGATGCTGGCGACGCTGCTCCGGCCGAGCGCGGGCACGGCGCGCGTCGCCGGGCACGATCTCGCCGCCGAGCCGAACGAGGTGCGCAAGGTGATCGGCTACGTGCCCGAGGGGGCCGAGCTCTACGAGGTGCTGTCCGGCGAGGAGTTCCTCGACCTGGTGCGCGACCTCCACCGCGTCCCGGTCGATCTCGCCGCGGAGCGCCGGGCCGCCCTGGCAGCCGCGTTCGCCATGGAGACCGACCTCTTCCGGACGATCGGCGAGTACTCCAAGGGCATGCGGCAGAAGCTCCTCCTGATCGCGGCGCTCCAGCACGATCCCACCGTCCTCCTCCTGGACGAGCCGTTGGACGGGCTCGACGTCCAGGCGCAGGCCGCGCTCAAGGAGATCATCCGGCAGCGCGCCGACCGGGGGGGCTGCGTGGTCTACTCGTCCCACATCCTGGAGGTCGTGGAGCGGGTCTGCGACCGGGTGGGCATCCTCCACCAGGGGCAGCTCGCCGCGCTCGGGGCGCCGCGGGAGATGACGGCCGAGAGCGGGGAGGCGACGCTGTCGGACCTCTTCCTGAGGATCACCGGGGGCCAGGGCAGCCGGGGAGCGTCCGCGTGAGCCCTGCCGGCGACCGGCTGATCCGGCTCCTGGGAGGCGATCCGGAGGTCTTCCGCCCCATGTACCAGGCCCGGCTGCGGATGCTCCAGCGCCAGTCGCGGATCATCCGGAACCGGAAGAAGGACCGCGTGCGCGGCGCCTCCCCGTTCCGGACGCTCTGTTTTTTCGCGGGCTTCTACGGCTTCTTCTTCCTTCTCCTCATCGGGCCCGGCGTCCCCCTGGTGGGCGCGGGGATCGCGCTCACCCTGGGCTGCCTCTTCCTGCTGCTGATCGTCATCACCGAGCACCTGGAGGTGCTGGTGGATCCGCGGGAGGCCGCGGTGCTCGCGGCTCATCCTCACGACGACCGGTCGTTCCTGCTCGCCAAGCTGGCGGTGGTCGGCCGCGCCCTGGCGATCCTGGGCGGTCTTCTCTTTCTCCCCTCGGCGGTGGCGCTCGGCTTCAAGCTCGAATCGCCCGCGGCGCCCTTCGCGTTCCTGGCCGGCGCCGCGGGAGCGGTCGCGGCCACGGGCGCCTCCGGGATGCTGCTCGGCGCGCTGATCCTGCGCCTCGCCGGCCGCAACGCGCTTGAGCGCCTGATGCCCTGGCTCCAGGGCGTGTTCCAGGTGGGTTACCTGGTGATCGTGGGCTCGGAGCGCGTGATGCGGGCGCTGACCTCGCCGGATGCCGTCGAGAGGATCCTGTGGGCCGTGCCGGCGTTCTGGTTCGCCGCTCCGCTGGAGATCGTTTCCTACGGCCCCGGCCGCGCCGCCCTGGTGCGCCTGCTGCTCGCGGCGTCGGTCCTGGCCCTGGTGCTCCTGGCCGCGACGCGCTGGCTGGGGGACCGGCTGGGAGAGCGCCTGCTGGAGCCGGTGGAGGTCCGTCCCCGGACCAGGTCCGCGCCGCGCAGGCCCCTGCGGCCGGCCCGGGGCGACCGCGGCCGGCTCCTCGCCCTGCTGCGCGTCCATCTGCGCGCGGACTGGCGGACCCGCTCCGAGCTCCTGGTCACGCCGCTCCTGCTGGTGGTCTGGCTGGCGGTCTCGATGAGGAAGGACGGCGGCGCCCTGCAACCGATGCTGGTCTTCTTCTACGTCTGGCTGCTGCTGCTCTCCGGCGACACGCTGACCCGCAGCTCGCGGCCGGACACTCTCTGGTTCCTCCTGGTGTCGCCGATCGACCGCGCCGCCTTTTCGCTGGGGACGATCACGCTCCTGCGCGTCCTCCTGCTCGCGCCGGCCTTCGCGGCCATCGCCTGGCTGGAGCTGCGCTCGGCCGGCTCTCTGGCAGAGGGGCTGCCGGTGCTCCTGGAGATGCTCGCGGCCGGCGACCTGATGGTGCTGCTGGGCAAGGGGCTCTTCCCCGAGTTTCCGTTCTCGCGGCCGGCGAGGAGCGAGGGCGACACGGGAGGGCAGCGGGTGGCGACGGTGCTGATCGGCGGCCTGGTCAGCGGCGCCGCGGCCGGCGCGATCGCGGCGTTCGGACACTTCGGGACGAAGGGTGTCCTGACCGGTGCGGCCGTCTTCGCGCTGCTCCACGTTCCGGCCGCGTTCTGGGCCCGCCGGCGAGCCACGCGCGCGGTCGAGCGCCTGGAGCTGACCGCCCTCGCCGCCGCGTAGGGGCGCCCCTATTCGGCGAGCGTCACTTTGCGGTTTGCCGGGAGCTGGTTGAAGACCTGGACCTTGCCGCTCGGCCAGCGGACGGTGAGACGGTCGACCATGGCGGCCTGCCCGACGCCGAAGTGCGCGGCCAGGGCGTTCTGCGACTCGAACGACGAGCCGGTGCGGACGTCCCGGATCTGGGTCTTGCCTCCGGCGGCGAGCTCCAGCCGCGCGCCGATCCCCGAGCGGTTGCTCTTCGTCCCCGAGAGCTCCACCGCGAGCCAGTTGCCGCCCTGGCTGAGATTCTCGTAGACCTCGGGGAGATCGTTCGAGTTGCCGAACACCGCCTCCAGATCGCCGTCGCCGTCGAGATCGCCGGTGGCGAGGCCGCGGCTGACGCGCACGACGTCCATGCCCGTGGCCTTGTCCTCCCGGAACTTGCCGTTGCCCAGGTTCTCGAAGACCTGGTTGCGCTGCGGATAGGTGGCCCCCTTCAGGTACTCCTCGGGGTTCTCGTTGATGTGGCCGTTGGCGATCAGGAGGTCGAGATCGCCGTCCTGGTCGAGGTCGGCGAGGTCCACGCCGAAGGCGAGGAAGAAGAGCGTGGGCTCGGCGATCTGAGCGATGTAGCGGTAGTCCGAGAACGTGCCGCCGCCGAGGTTCTTGTAGAGGGCGTGCGTCTCCAACTGGAAGTTGGTGGCGATGATGTCGAGCAGGCCGTCGCCGTCGTAGTCCTCCATGTCGACGCCCATGCCCGCCTCGGTCTTGCCCTTGGCGCTGAGCGCGGTGCCGGCCAGCAGCGCGATCTCCTCGAAAGTGCCGTCCCCCTTGTTGTGGAAGAGGAAGTTCGGCTTGCCATCGTTGGCCACGTAGAGGTCGGGCCAGAGGTCGTTGTCGATGTCGCCGAAGACGGACCCGAGCCCCGGGCCTTCGGTCGTCTCGGTGAAGCCGGCCGCCTTGGTCGCGTTTTCGAAGGTGCCGTCCCCCCGGTTGCGATAGAAGCTGTCCGGCAAGCCGTTGTACGCCTGTGGTCCGCAGTAGCCGGCGATGCCGGTCCGGGTGTCGACGCAGGGCTTGAAGGTCGCGACCGAGAAGTCGACGTAGTTGGCCACGTAGAGATCGAGATCGCCGTCGCGGTCCGTGTCGGCGAAGGAGGCCGAGCTGCTCCAGAGGGGGTCGGACGTCCCGGCCCGGGCGGTGCCGTCCACGAACGTGCCATCCCCCTGGTTGAGGAAGAGCTGATCGGCGCCGTACTGGGTCACGAAGAGATCCAGATCGCCGTCGTTCTCCACGTCCCCGGCCCCGCCCCCCAGGCCATACCCCGCCACCTTGATGCCGGAGGCGTCCGTGACGTCCACGAAGCGGCCGCCATCGTTGCGGTAGAGGCGCGAGCGCGGCTCCTCGCCCTGGTAGGGATAGCCGGGAATCCGCCCGCCGTCGACGAAGAAGATGTCCTGGTCGCCATCCAGATCGTAGTCGAACAGGATCACGCCGCCCGAGGTGCTCTCCAGGATGTAGCGCTTCCCCGAGCCGCCATGGTGATGGTGGAAGTTGATCCCCCACGCCTGGGAGACCTCGCGGAAGCGGATGCCCTCGGCCGCGGCCGGCACCCCGGCAACCGCGAGGAGGAGGATCAAAACCAGCCGTCTCATGGCGGGGAAGACTACCAGACCCGGAAAGGACACCAGGGACTCCAAGGACAAGGATTCCGGCCGTCCTTGGTGTCCCTGGCGTCCTTGGTGTCCCTGTTCTTTAGAACGCGCTCAAAATGAGCGCCACGTCCTCGCCGATCGTCACGAGATTCCGGTTCATCAGCTCGACATAGTTGCCGCCGGCGACGCCGACTCCGGAGCGGCGCTCCTGCGTGAAGCGGAGGAGCACCTTGCCGCTTCCGGCGTCCACCACCTCGCCGACCAGCTTGGCGCGGGCCGCGCCGGCTCCGAACCCCGCCCAGTAGCGGGCCGCGCGGGAGCCGGGGTCCATCTCCTCCACCCT
>JBJMGZ010000342.1:0-4864 GCA_045807605.1 Thermoanaerobaculia bacterium
AGGAGCCGACAGGCATCATCGAGCCGCCGCTGGTCCTTACGGAGGGAGGCTTCGAGGTCATCAATGCGGGCCGCGAGCATGGGGTCGCCGGTGCCCTGTTCCACGAGCGAGCGCGCCGTCTCCAGCGCCTCCCCGGCTTCCTGGAAGAGCTCGTTGACGCGATAGGCGTTGGCGAGCTCGGCCCAGACCCGCGCCCGCAGGTCGAAATGCAGCGCCTCGGCGTAGTGGACCGGATGGTCCGTCTCCTCCATCGCAAACCGGGCGGTCTGGGCGAGACGGAGCATCTCCCATGGTTTGCTGTAGCGCAGCTCGAAGCTGAGCCGGAGCAGGATCTCCACGTGGACCACTCTGAAGGGTCTGTACTCGGCCCAGGTCAGCCCCGTGAAGCCTTTCTCCCGGATCAACGGGAGACCCTTCTCGAGGCGCTCCTTGTCCCGCTTGAGCCGGGGCTCGAGCCGGCGCACGGCCCGCCTCGCCCGGGTGATACAGGCGTCGTAGACCTCGTCCGGCTCCGGGGGCTCCGCCGCGATCAAGCGGCTCCGGCAATCCGGGCAGCCGGAGAGCAGGTGCCGGGTGACCCGGTGCAGGTCGCCCGGCTCCAGGCCGCCGGCCAGGAATGCAGCAACGTCGAGATCCGAAAGGCAGGCCATCCGCTCCTCCCCGTTCGTGGTTTCGCGCATTGTCGCACGAATCGGGTACGAGCCGGGGCGCCACCGGGACCGGCGCCCCGCCGCAGCGCTAACCATTCGGGTCGATGTTGGCCGAGGTGTCCGAGCTCGCCCCTGGCTGGCCGTTCGGATCGATGTTCGCCGAATCGTCCGTCCCGGCCGAGCCGGTGGGCTTCGGCTGGCCGTTCGGATCGATGTTGGCGCTGTCCGTCTCCCAGACGGCGGTGATGGACGAGGGCAGGCCGAGCCAGCCGGCCAGCCGGACGATCCAGCTCTCCATGTCCCGCCGCGCCGGACCCGCGGCGGCGGCCGGGGCCGAGGCCAGCAGGAGCGCGGCCAGGGCCACGGCCGCGATCCAACCCTTTCTCTGATTCCGCAACATGACGTCCCTTCTTCCCGCGGCGCGCGTTGCGGCCGGAATTGGCCGGAAGCTCCGCGGAATTGCCAGAGGCGCTCGCTAGTGTGCGCCAGGTTTCCCGGAATCGGCGCTTTCCGGTTGCTGGCGGCAACCGCCGCCGGCCAGCGAGCGCCGGGACGGCATTCTCGAAAGCGAGACTCCTTGGCGCCGGAGGATGTTACGCTGGAATGGACAAACCGTGGATTGAACGGCTTCAATCCACCGCTTCCCGGACGGATTGCAGCGCTCTGATCCGAATCAGGGATCAAAGGGCTTCACGCACCAGCCTGGATTTCCACGACAGGGGAGCTCGCCTGACGGCGCTGGCTGCACGATCCGCTTGCCTTTCCCCGAGACGGCGTGTATACATAGGCTATCCAGGAGGACCGGCCATGATGACCGCGAAAGTTCAGAAGTGGGGCAACAGCCAGGGGCTCCGTCTGTCAAAGCAGGTTCTGGACCTCGCTGATCTCGCCGTCGGCGACGAGGTCGAGGTCGTCGTCGGCGACAGCCAGCTCCTCCTCAAGAAAAAGAAAGCACGCCGGCCCCGGTATGACCTGGCGGAATTGGTGTCCCGAATCCCCAAGGGATATCAGGCCGAAGAGGTCGACCTGGCCCCCCCCGTGGGCAGGGAAGAGTGGTGATGCGGCGCTACATCCCCCGGAAAGGCGATTTCTTGACGTTGTCCTTCGACCCGCAGGCAGGACATGAGCAGAAAGGCCGCCGGCCAGCGCTGGTGATCAGCAACGACTTGTTCAATCAGCATACCGGCCTGGCGATCGTCTGTCCGCTCACGAACACGGACCGTGGCTTCCCGTTTCACCTCAGGGTTCCAGGTGAAGCCTCGTTGACCGGGTTCGTGATGGTCGAGCAGGTGAAGTCGGTCGACTACGTGATGCGCCGCGCCTCGTTCGTCGAACAGGCGCCGGTCGAGCTCGTCGACGACGTTCAGGCCATGCTCGACGCTTGCCTCCGATAGCAGGCGAGACCGGGCGCCTACGGCGTCTGCATCCCCGGCTGCACGATCCCCTTGCCCGAAGCCTCCTTGGCCTCCGCCACGATCTTCCGGACGTCCGCGAGAAGCTGCTTCGCGTCGTAGACGATGCCGTCCTTGATCGTGTAGCGCACGCCGCCGACCCGCACCACTTTGTTCTCCGGGGTGACCCGGATGGTGCCGGTGCCGTAGAGGACCTTGAGGTCTTCGAGCGGGTTCTCGCCGACGATGACCAGGTCGGCCAGCTTGCCGGGCTCGAGCGAGCCGATCTCCTTGTCCAGGCCGAGCGCCTCGGCGCCGTCGAGGGTGGCGGCGCGGATCACCTCCAGCGGATGGAAGCCGGCCTCGCGCAGCAGCTCGAGCTCGCGGATGTAGTCGAAGCCGTAGAGCTTGTAGATGTAGCCGCTGTCCGAGCCGGTGGTCACGCGGCCGCCGCGGTTCTTGTAGTCGTTGAGGAACGCCATCCAGATGCGGTAGTTCTCCCGCCACGCCACCTCGTCGTCGGTGGTCCAGTGGAGCCAGTAGGAGCCGTGCGACTTGCGGCTCGGCGCGTAGAACTCCCAGAGCGAGGGCAGCGTGTACTCCTCGTGCCACTCGGCGCGGCGGGCGCGCATGAGGTCGCGGTTCGCCTCGTAGATGGTGAGCGTCGGATCGATCGTGAAGTCGAGCGCGATCAGCTCGTCGATCACCCGGTTCCAGCGCTCGGAGCCCGGCGCCGCGGCCTGCTTCCAGAGGCGGCCGGCCTCACCGAAGCGGTGCGACTCGTCGGCGTAGTTGTAGTCTACGGGGTAGTCCTGGACCGTGCGGCCGTCGAAGAGCGCCTCGGGCAGGCCGTACCAGTGCTCCATGGAGGTCAGGCCCCAGCGCGCCGAGGTCAGCACGTTGACCCGCGAGACGTTCATCTGCGCGTGGTGGCAGGCGCTGCGCAGCCCGCGCTTCTTCGCCTCCTCGATCGCCGCCTGCATGATGTCCGGCCGGTAGCCGAAGAACTTGAGGCCGTCCGCCCCTTTCGCGGCCACCTCGCCCACCCACTTGCGCGCCTCGTCGGGGGTCAGGAACGGCTTGTCGCGCCCCATCCCGAAGACGACGTAGGCCTCGATGCGCGGCGCGGTGATCTCGTTTTTCGCGCTCTTCGCCTTGTGCTCCAGCGTCCACTCCAGACCGTTGCGCGAACCCGGATCGCGGATCGTGGTGATGCCGTGCCCCATCCAGAGCTTGAAGACGTACTCGGCCGTGGTGCCCTGCTCCTTGCCGCCGATGTGGCCGTGCATGTCGATGAACCCGGGCAGGGCGTACATGCCGGAGAGATCCATCTCCTCGTCCCCCGGCTCGGCCTTGGGGCGGCCCTCGGGATCGATGGCCATGCCCGGGCTGCCCACGGAGACGATCTGGGCGATGCGGTTCTTCTCGATGACCACGTCCATCGGCCCCATGGGCGGAGCGCCGGTGCCGTCGATCACCGTCAGGCCGCGGAGGATCAGGCGCGGGAACGGGCCCTTGCCCTCGGCGCGCGGCGGCGCGGGGGGGACGGTCTTCTCGGGCTTCTCCTCGGCGGCATGGACCGCAGGAACAAGGCAGAGCAGCAGGATGGAGAGCAGGCGCAGGGTACGAGTCATGGCGGGCATCCTGCCAGAAGAGGTAGAATGACGGCAACTTTCCGATTGTTCATCGATGAGCCAGCCTTCGGCCGCCACGTCGTCCTTCACCGTCGTCTGTCCCGGGTGCGGCCAGAAGCTGCGCTTCTCCATCGGGGCGGAGACGCCGCCCCGTGTCCGGATCCGCTGCTCGGCCTGCAATCACCAGTTCGGCGTGAAGCGGCCCGGAGGGGATACGGGGGACGTCACGGTCGCCGGGGCCACGCCCCCGACGCTCACCGGCATTCCGGTCCCCTCCGCCCCGACGCAGCCCACGCCCCAGCGCTCCCACGACGAGCCCGCGCTCGCTCCCGGCGACCGGATCGCGGAGCGCTACCGCGTGGTCCGGTTCCTGGCCCGCGGCGGCATGGGCGAGGTCTACGAGGTCGAGGACCAGGAGCTGCGCGAGCGGGTCGCGCTCAAGACCGTGCGCGGAGACGTCTCCCGCGATCCGCTGACGATCGAGCGCTTCCGCCGCGAGATCCAGCTCGCGCGCAAGGTCACGCATCCGAACGTCTGCCGCATCTTCGACGTGGCCTTCCATGGCTCGACGATCTTCCTGACCATGGAGCTTCTGGAAGGCGAGACCCTGGCGCAGAGGCTCCGCCGCGCCGGTCCGATGTCCACGGAGGAGGCGCTGCCCGTCGCCCAGCAGATCGCCTGGGCGCTCCATGCCGCGCACCAGGCCGGCATCGTCCACCGCGACCTGAAACCGGGCAACGTCGTCCTCACCGCGTCCCGGGGCACGACTCGCGCGGTCGTCACCGATTTCGGCCTCGCCCGGCTTGAGTCCGGCGAGGATGCCATGACCCTGACCGCCCATGCCGGCGTCGTGGGCACCCCCGCCTACCTCGCGCCCGAGCAGGTCGAGGGCAAGGAGATCACCGGCGCGGTGGACGTCTATGCCCTCGGCATCGTCCTCTACGAAATGCTGACCGGGACCGTGCCGTTCGTGGGCGACACCGCGCTCTCCGTGGCCGTCCGCCGTCTGCAGGAGAGGCCGGCCTCGCCGCGGGTGCACGTGCCCGGCCTCGACCCGCGCTGGGAGGCGGCCATCCTCCGCTGCCTGGAGCGCGACCCGGCCGCGCGCTTCCACTCGGCCCCGGAGGTGATCCAGTCCCTGACCGGACCCGCCGCCACGCCCAGGATCGAAGAAAAGCAGCCGGAGCCG
>JBJMGZ010000343.1:0-7538 GCA_045807605.1 Thermoanaerobaculia bacterium
GCGGCCGAGGTGCAGCGTCTCGGCGAACGCCGGCCTTTGGGGGCCTCCGATCTCCAAAGCGCGCTTGCCTGGCTCGGCGACCGGCTGGAGCAAAATAATCAGAAATATCCGCGGGTCCTGCTCATCACCGACGGGGTCGCCACGGCCGGCGAGACCGGGACGCGGGAGCTCAAGGCGGCGGTGCACGCGCTCGCGGCGAGCGGCGTCGAGCGCCTGGACGTGCTGGGCTTCGGCGGCTTGCGCGACGAGGCGGTGCTGCGCGAGCTGACGGTCGGCAACCTGCCGCAGGACGGCCAGCGGCTCGACGGCGCCGCGTCCCTCTCCGAGATCGCCCGCCGGCTGACCCTCGCGTGCCGTTCCGGGATCCCGGTCGCGGTCGAAGGAGCGGCCTGGATCTGGCCCGAGACGCTCGACGGCGTCCAGCCCGGCGACGAGGCCCTGATCTATGCCGACCTGCCGGCGGGCCGGCCGCTGCGCCTCTCCCTGGCCGGCCGGCCGGTGGCGCTCGCCGCGCCGGCCGCCACGGAGCGGCACCTGCTCGAACGGGCCTGGGCCCAGGCCCGCATCGAGCGGCTGCTCCACCTGCGCGAAGCCAATATCGGCAATATCGGCGATATTGGCAACGATCCCGACCTGCGCAAGGCGCTCGCGCTCCAGATCGTCGAGGTGAGCGTGAAGCATCGGGTGCTGAGCCCGTTCACCTCCATGCTGGTGCTGGAGACCGAGGCCGACTACGCGCGCTTCGGGCTCGACCGGCGCGCGCTCGCCGACATCCTGACGGTCGGCGCTGGCGGGCTGGACGTGCTCGCCCGCACGGGGCCGGTCCGGAGCCCGGAAGCCGTCCAGGCTCAGGCCGTCCCGAAGCCGACGGAATCCGAGGCCTTCGACGCCTTCGGCGAGCTTGCGGAATCCGCGGCCGAGCCCGACATCGCCGTGGATGGCCTCGCAGGAGGCGTCGAGGGGAGTGTCGAAGAAGGCATCGCGGGCGGTGTGCCCGGCGGTGTTGTCAGTGGCGTTGCGCCCGTCCCCGTGCCGGAGGACCTTCCCCAGGTCGCCGGCGACGAGCCCCTCCGGGTCGGCGGCGAGGAGGAGCAGGCGGGAGTGGCGGAGGAGATCGCCGTCCAGGATTCGAGGAGAGAGCGCCGGGACCGCGACGAGGACAAGGAGAAGCAAGTCGCGCCCTACACCGGCCGCTTCGCCGAGGTGAAGGACCTCCTGGACGCCGGCCGAATCGTGGCGGCCCGCGCCATGGTCGAGTCGTGGAGCGCCGAGGCACCGGGCGACGTGCTGGCCCTGATCGCGCTCGGCGAGGCCTGGGAAGCGGCGGGGGAGACCGCCGCGGCGGCGCGGGCCTACGGCTCGCTCATCGACCTCTTCCCGCGCCGCGTCGACCTGCGCCGGCTGGCCGGCGAGCGGCTCGAACGGCTGGGAGAGAAGGGAATCGGGCTGGCGATCGACACCTACCGGAAGGCCGTCCTCGAGCGGCCGGACCACCCCTCGGGCCACCGCCTCCTGGCCTGGGCGCTGCTGCGCGCCGGCCGGATCGAAGAGGCTTTCGCGGCGCTCGAAGCCGGTCTCGAACAGCAGTATCCGGGCGGCCGCTTCGCCGGCGCCGACCGGGTCCTGCGCGAGGACCTGGGTCTCCTCGCGGCTGCCCTGCTGCACGCCGAGCCGGCGCGCCGCGAGGAGGTGCTCGAACGCCTGGAAGCCCATGGCGCCCGGATCGAGAGCGAGCCTTCGCTGCGCTTCGTCCTCACCTGGGAGACCGACGCCAACGACGTCGACCTGCACGTCCACGACCGCAAGGGCGGGCACGCCTACTACAGCGAGAGGACGCTGCCCTCGGGCGGCGAGCTCTACGCCGACGTGACCACGGGCTACGGCCCGGAGTGCTTCACCGTGAACGGGCCCGCGGACCGCGGCGCCGCGCCCTACCGGCTGGGCGTGCACTACTACTCCCGCGGACCCATGGGCTACGGCATGGGCACCGTGCAGATCGTCAGGCACGACGGCGCCGGGGGCATCTCGGTCGAGCCCCGGCCGTTCGTGGTGATGGCCGACGGCGCCATGGTGGACGTCGGGTCGGTCAAGGAGGGAACGCCGACCCGCGTGTCGGTGCGGTGATCACGGACACACGGACGAACACGGACCATCACAGACGAGCACGGACTGCCCTGTCCGTGCAGGTCCGTGTCAGTCCGTGTTCGTCCGTGTTCCCCTCACCCCCGCTCCGCCGGACCCGCCGCGGCCACCACCAACGGCGTGGTGGCCGTTCCGGCCTTGCCGGTGGCGTCGGTGACGGTGACGCGCAGCAGGTACTCGCCCGGCTTGAGGGCAGGGGGGCGGAAGCTCAGCTCCAGGCGGTCGGCTCCCGATTCTCCGGTGGCGCGGCTCACCAGCGACAGGTCGCCGGCCTGCAGCTCGCGGCCGTCCGCGGTCAGCACCTGGGAGCGCACCTGGAGGTCCCCCTCGCCCGCCAGGTTGTAGCCGAGCAGGGCGAAGCGGGCCTCGCCGGCTCCCAGGACCGGCAGGGCGGAGGGCAGGAAGGGCTGGTCGCCCATCCGGAAGGGCATCGGCAGCTCGCGGCGGCCGGCGCGCGGCGCCTCCCGCGCCACCAGCCACTCCCCCCTGGCCTCGGGGAAGAACGGCGGCAGCAGCACCGGACCGGCGCCCGTGAACGACGGCACCTCCAACGGTATGACCCGCAGGCCGTGGAAGCCGGTGCGGCCGTTGCGCACCAGCACCCGCGCCTTGTAGCTGCCGGGCGGCAGCTCCAGGTGGCCGTAGAACTTGAGCCCCGCCTGGAGCAGCTTCGCCTCGACCTTGAACAGGTCGAGCGCGAGCGTCTGGGCGATGTAGTCGCGCACCTGGCCCTTGGCGTCCATCGCGTAGATGTAGATCTCGGCCGGCAGGTCATTGCCCTGGTGGAGATGGAGCAGCGACGGCCCGTCGATCTCCACCAGGACCGGCACGTCGGCGGTGCCGTCGGCTCCAGGAAGGGTGGCGGTCAGCACCGACGTCCGCACCTGTCCGCCCTCCGCGCCGGCCAGCACCTGCCCGGCGGTGAGGAGCATCCGCTCCATGCGGCTGCGCTGGGCGAACGGCTTGGGCGCGTAGTAGCCGGGGCGGTGCACCACCCGGGCGCCGCGCGGCAGACCCCGCAGCTCCACCTTGAGCTGGTGGTAGGTGCCGTCGGGGGGCGTCTCGGGCTGGATGGTGAGCACGTAGGTCACGCCCGTCCGCTCCAGCATCTTGCCCATGGCGGCCGACAGGTCGTTGAAGTTCTCGTAGAGCTCGCCGCCGGTGTCGCGCGCCATCTGGAAGAGGCTCTCCTTGCCCCCCTTGCGTTCGTAGCCGAGCGCGCCCTGGCTCCCCGACGTGCCGCGCAGGCCGGCGATGTCCACGGCCTGCACCGTGCAATCGGCGCGGCGCAGCTCCTCCAGCATGGCCTCGACGTCGTTCATCGCGTCGGCGCTGCCGAAGCGCTGCTGCGTGTCGATCTTCCAGACCTCGCCGGTGTTGCGCGCCTCCTGCATGTCCTTGTCCAGGGCCTCGGTCGTGTTGCCCAGGAGGAGCGAGCTGTCGTATCCCTCGGAGAGGTAGACCACGTGCTTGCGGCCGTTGACGCTGCGCATCAGCCGGGCGAGGTCCGTGAACGAGCGGGTGAGTGCCGTGACCTTGTCCTTCTGCACCTCCGTGGCCGCGCTCTCGGAGGAGCGCATGGCCTGCTCCCAGATCCTCAGCATCTCCTGGTCGCCGAGATCCTTCATCATCGGCCTTTCCGGGCCGCCGGCCTCGTCCCTTTCCTTGTTCTGGTTCATCTCCCGCCGCAGGTCTTCGACGACGATCCGCAGGGGGTCCACGGCGGCGCGGTCCGTCAGCTCCGGGAGACCCAGCGTGTCGATGGCCGCCTCGATCTGGGCGCGGTCGGAGGTGAACCCGAGCACCAGCTCGGAGCCGCGGGAGGCCGTGTAGGTCGCGACCGCCGCCAGGTCGGACCCGTGCAGCCCGGCCACCAGGTCCTTGGCCGCCTTGCGCGCCTGCACGATCGCCTTGGGCTCCGAGAAGGCGAGATCGAACAGCAGCAGGAAGTGCCGCCGCGCCGGCACCGGCACCTCCTGCGCCTTGTCCTCGGGGATCGCATAGAGGTCCACCGCGTCGAAGCCGGTGACGGGCTGCTTGCCCTTGTCCTGGTAGACGACGAAGTTCTCGGCCTTGAGGTCGCGCACCGGCTTGCCGTCGAGCAGCACCTGGACGGGGATCTCGACGACGTTGACCTCGGCGACGTCGGAGTAGGTCGGGGTCTGGGCGGCCAGCGGCAGGACGGCCAGAACGAGGACGACGAGGAAAACAGGCAATCTCCAGGCGGCGGTCATGATCCTCCCCTTTCCCGCGGCCTCGCCGCGGCAATCATGCCCTCCGCCTGCTGCTCCTCTCCGAAACCAATCAATCGATCACGAACGCGGCGCTGCTGGTGCGCTCCCCGCCCTCGCCGCTCACGGTCACGCGCAACAGGTACTCCCCCGGGGCGAGCGCGGGCGTGCGGAAGGCGGCCCGCAGGCGCTCGGCGCCGTCGGTCGCGCCGCTCTCCCGTCCCAGCACCCGGAGGCCGCCCGACGCGACCTCGCGGCCGTCCGGCGTCAGCACCTGGGTGCGGATCTTCAAGTCTCCCGGCAGATGGTAGCCCACCAGGGCCACCGGTGTCTCCTGCCCCTGCCGCAGCTCCGGCTGCGGATCGGGCAGGTACGCGACCTCGCCCTGGGTGAAGGGGTACGGCACCTCCTCGCCGCCGGATGAGGCCTGGCGGGTGACCACGCCATGGCCAGGCCGCTGCGGGAACATCGGCGGCAGCAGGACCGGCTGGCCCGCGCCCATCTCGGGAATCTCGAGATGGGCGGTGCGCAGGCCATAGGCGCCGGTGCGGCCGTTGAGGGCCAGGATGCGCAGGGAGAAGCGGCCGGGCGGCAGCTCCAGGTGGCCGAGGAAGCGCAGGCCGCCCGCGCGCAGCTCGGCTTCGACCTTGGCCAGCTCCAGGACGAGCGCCTGGGCCAGGTAGTCGCGCACGCCGCCGTTCTCGTCCAGGGCGTAGATGTAGATCTCGGCGAGCAGCTCGCCGGGGCCGTTGCCGGCGAGGAGGGCGGTGCCGTCGGCCTCGATCAGCACGGGCACGTACGCCGTTCCTCCCTCCTTGGGGAACGGGGTGGCGAGCACCGAGGTCGGGACGGATCCGGGCTCGTCGCCGGAGAGCAGGCGGGCGCCGGTGGTCAGGGTGCGGTCGAGCTTGCCGCGCTCGGCGAATTGGCGCGGCGAGTAGTAGCCGGGGCGGTGGACCACGCGCGCGCCGCGCGGCGCGCTGCCCCGGCGCAGCTCCACGCGCAGCGGGTGGTACGAGCCGTCGGCCTGCAGGTCCTCGGGCTGGATGGTGAGCACGTAGGTGACGCCGGAGCGCTCCAGCATCCTGCCCACGGCCGCGGACAGGTCGTTGAAGTTCTCGTAGGCATCGCCGCCGGTGTCGCGGGCGATCTGGAAGAGGCTCTCCCGGCCGCCGTGGCGATCGCCGGATTCGCCGGGCTCGCCGTCGCGCACGCCGGCCACGTCCACGGTATGGACGCGGCAGTCGGAGCGGCGCAGCTCCTCCAGCATGCGCTCGAGGTCGCCGAGCGACTCGGTGCTGCCGAAGCGCTCCTCGGAATCGACGCGCCAGATCGCGCCCTCCTCGCCCCCCTCCAGATACATGCGGTCGCGCTCGTCCTGGTCGTGGGTGCCCTGGACCAGGGCGGAGTCGAAGCCCTCGGAAAAGAGCAGGACCTCCTTGCGGCCGGAGAGGCTCCGCATGAGCCGGGCGATCTCGGAGAACGACCCGGTCAGGGCGGCGAGGGCCGCTTTCTGGGCCTCGCGCCCGGCGGCCTCCGAGCTCTTGCGCGCGTTGTACAGCGGGTCCATCAGCCCCGAGAAGATGTTGGAGGAATTGACGGTGTGATCGTACCCGGCCCCGGGCGTGGGCTTGGGCACCGGAACGATCTTCTTGCGGTCCTGGTTCATCTGGGGACCTTCCCCGCCCACCCCGTCGGTGTCGCCGAAACTGTTGTCATGCTCGACCACGATGATCTTGAGCGGATCGGCGGCGCGGTCGATCAGGTCCGGCAGGCCGAGGCTGTGCAGGGCCGCGGCGATCTGCCCGCGGTCGGAGGTGAAGCCGAGCACGAGGTCGACGCCGGTGCGGCGGTAGGTGGCGACCGCCACCAGGTCGGAAGGATGGAGGAGCGGGAGCATGCCGATGGCGGCCTCGCGCGCCCTGGAGATGCCGCCGGAATCGGAGAACGCCAGGTCGAACACCATGAGGAACCACCGCCGGGCGGCGCCGGGCACCTCGGCACCGGCAGGCAGCGTCTGGAGGTCCACGGAGTCGAAGCCCACCACCGGCCGCTGCCGCCGTCCCTCGTAGACCACGAAGTCGGCCGCCGCGAGCCCGCGCACCGGCTTGCCGTCCGCGACCACCTGCACCGGGATCTGGACGGCGGTGACCTGCGTGCTGTCCGAGAACTGGGCGAAAGCCGGCGCGGCGAGGGCCAGCGCAAGGACGAGGACCAGCGGGCTGAACGCTCTCATGGCTCCCCTTTCGGCGGGAAGGGCTCGACGCTCCATATTACTCCTGTCGCGGAAACACCGCCCTTCGGCAGTTTCCTCCTTACATTCGGCAGATCGCGCTATACTCGCGGCATGGAAGACGCCCTCATCGACTCCGCTATCGACTCCGAAACGCGGCGGCTGGCCGAGCTGCTCGACCGTGTGGTCCGCCTGTCGAAGCGCTCCCGCCGTTCCCTCGAAGCGGACCTGGGCCTGGGCAGCTCGGGCCTGAGCAAGATCCTCAAGGGGACCATCCGGCTCCAGGTCAGCCATGTGCTGAGCGTCCTCGAAGCGCTCCAGGTGGATCCCTACGACTTCTTCCGGGTGGCTTACGGCAGGCGCCGGCTGGAGCAGAGCCCGATCATCGCGCAGCTCCGCGCCCTGGTCGAGCCGGAGCGGGAGAAGGAGTCCCGGAAGGCGGAGGAGGCCCCGGCGGGCGATGAGCTGCCGGAGTTCGAGGAGCGCGTACGGCAGGTTCTGCTGAAGCTGCTGTCGGAAGGCGCCCACGAAACGAGCTGAAGCGCGGCGACCGCGGCGCAGACAGGATGCAAGCGGCGGGGCTGCGGCGCATCAGGCGGGGGAGAGGAGCATCCGGCGGGGATGGGACACGTTGAGCGGGGATGAGAGGCATCAAGCGGGGATCGGATGCATCAGGCGCGGGCGCGATGCAATGGGCGGGGATGAGACTCTTCAGGCGTCCGGACGATGAAACAGGCTTCCGGGAGATCCATCCGGCTTCCGCTGGATGCGGGCGGCGGTTGTGAGAGCCAGCGGGCGCTCCGGCGATGCCCCAGGCGCTTTCAGGGTTTCCGGGCCCCACCTGGCGTCCGGCGGGGCGGGGTGGCTTCCCGCGCGTCGAATTCTTCCTGAACGATGCCACGGACCAGGTCGGACAGCTCCTCAGCCCTCTG
>JBJMGZ010000344.1:0-4720 GCA_045807605.1 Thermoanaerobaculia bacterium
GGAAGGCCTGGCGGCGCAGCAGCTCGTTCTGCTCGGCGAGCTCGGCCGTGGCCTCGCGCACCTTCTCGCGCAGCTCCTCGGAGTGGCGCTTGACCTGCTCGTAGAGGCGCTGCTTCTCCACCGCCTCGGTGAGGTCGTGGAGGATCGTGACCACGGCCGTGTCCTCGCCGTGCTTGGAGAGCACCTTGCCCGAGATCGCCTCGACCGGCACGGTGGCGGCGCTCTGCGGATCGATCAGGGAGAGCTCGCCGCGCCAGCGCAGCGACTGGGAGGCATAGAGCCCGGAGACGAAGGAGGTGAACACCGCGTCGTTGGCGCGCACCCGGCGCTCCGCCTCGGCGCTCCTGTCGCCCGGGGCCACCGTGAACATGCGCTCCGCGGGCGGGTTCATCAGCACGATGTTGCCCGACGGATCGGTCACCAGGATCGGATCGAGGGCGGAGTTGAGGATCAGGTCGAGGCGGTCGCGCTCGGCGCGGGTCTCGGCCTCGGCGAAGCGCAGCTTGCGGTACTGCTCCTCGATCTCGTCGGTGGCGCGGCGCAGGTCGGTGACGTTGCGCAGCACCGAGACCGTGCCGGTCTCGCCGGCGCGGATCTTGACCGGCGTGCTCATGACCTCGAACAGGAGGTCCTGGCCCTCGGTGGGATCGACCAGCAGCAGCTCGTGGCGGGTGGGGCCGCCCGAGTTGGAGGTGAAGATCGAGGCCGAGAACAGCATGTTGTTGAGCGCCACCGCCCGCCGCCGTCCCTCGCTCTTCTGGTCGTCGGCGGTGAGGAGCATCTCGGCGCCCGCGTTGGCGACCAGGATCCTGCCTTCCGAGTCGGTGAGCAGGATCGGATCGGTGACCGCGTTGATGATGCCGAACAGCCAGCTCTGCTCGCGCTTGTAGCGCCGCTCGTCCACCTGGGAACGGCGGAACCAGAGCGACTGCAGGCGGGCTCCGAGGACCTCGGCGGCCCAGCGGATGTCCTCTTCGACCGCGGAATCCACGGCGTCGACCAGGAGAAGCCCGGGGCCGATGTCGCCGCTCTCGCCCGGTCCGCCCAGCGGCACGGCATAGAACGGATCGCTGCCCAGCGGCGTGTCCACCGGCTGCCGCATGCCCTGGCTGGTGCTCGGTCCGGAGGGATCGGAGGCTCCGGAGCCGACTCCGGACCCGGCTCCGGACCCGGGAAACGCCACGGGCTCGGAGCCCGCCAGGGCGACCACCAGCGGATGCATGCGGTCGTTGAGATCGAGGCTGAAGGCGTCGACCGAGGCCAGGGAGAGGCCGAGGCCGGTCAAGCCGATCAGGCGGCCGGTCTCGCTCTCCACCACGGCGCACAGGCCGCGCTCGATCCCGGCGTGGCGGGCGAGCCAGCGCAGGGTGAGCACGGCGCAGGGGCGGACCTCCTGCTCGGCGAGCAGGGCGTCGACCAGCGCGAGCCGACCCCGCGAGCCGACCCCTCCCCGGACCTGTGGCGTAGCGGTGAACGGAGCGACCCGGGCCACGGTTTACAGCTTGCTGGTCTGCCTCGAGCGCCGCGCCGGCAGCTCTTCCCGCGCCGTCGAGGCCGCGAGCTGAGCCCTGAGCGCCGCGTTCTCGGCCAGCAGCTCCTCCGAAGTGCGTGCCTCCAGGCCCGGCCGCGACACGGTCGGGGCCGCGGACACGGCCTCTGAATAGCGGATGTAGGTATCGATGGATGCCACGACGATGCGAGCCTCCACGGTGAGCAGGTCGATGCCCACCAGGGACACCCTCACCCAGGCATCGATCACGATGCCCTTGTCCAGGACCCGGTCCAGGACGTCGATCAGACTCGTTCCACCGGAAGCTCGTTCGACCGGCATTTCTACCCCCTGGAATTCTTCTTGTCAGGGCGGGCGCGCGCGTCCGCCCTGCGAGGACGCTCCACGGCCAACAACGCCACCCTCTCCTCGAGCAGGCGGACCTGCTGGCGCAGCGCCTCGTTTTCGAGCGAGAGCTGCCGGGCGGCCACGGACAGGTTCGGATCCTGCCGCCACCAGTCCAGCCCGATCTGTTCGGCCTTGTCGATCGAGCAGACGAGGAGGCGGATGCGGATGGTCAGAAGCTCGACCTCCGCCAGAGACACCCGGATGTCCCCGGCGATGACCAGCCCTTTGTCCAGCACCCGGTCGAGCACGTCGACCAGTCCGGTGGATCTGCGGTATGCAGGTTCGATCGCGGGCGTCATCCGTTCTCGACTCTCCCTGGGCCACCCGCTCATGCGGTCTTGCCGTTGAGGTGGACACTCTAAGGCATCCCGCGGCGGGGCGCAATGGACACAGCGCTCATGCTGTTACCATACGCCGGCCCCAAGTCGCAGAGGAGCGTGACCTTGCAAGGAAGATACCTCGTTTCGACCGTCCTGCTGACCCTGCTGGCGGCGCCCGCCGGGGCCGCCTCCCCGGAGAAGGATCTCGCCGCCGCCCGGGTTGATCCCGTCGCGGCGGACGTTTCCGCCGCGCGAGAGGTGTTCGAGAAGAATCTTCAATCCATCCGGGACAAGGACCGGGACGCCTATCTCTCCTGCTACCTGGATTCCGACCGCCTGGTGCGCACCGGTCCGGACGGGTTCCAGCTCGGGTATTCCGGGCCGCAGGGTCTGGCCGCCACCGCGGGCGAGGCCTGGCCCGACCACATCGCCGCCGACGACCTGCGGCTGACCCCGGTCCGGCCCGGGCTCGTCTACGGCACCTACCGCTACCGCGTCCGCTACGGCCAGGAGGAGGTCTCCGGCCTCTCCGAGCGCCTCTTCCTGGAGACTCCCCAGGGCTGGAGGATCGCGGTCAGCACCGCCTTCCCGGCCCTGCCCGGCGTGCCGCCGCCCCCCCGCGCCCTGGTCGGAGCCACCCTGGTGGACGGCACCGGCGCCGCCCCGGTCCCGGACGCGGTCGTGGTCCTGCGCGACGGCAAAATCGACTGCGCCGGCCCGCGCTCCGCCTGCCCGATCCCGGAAGGAATCGACACGGTCGACCTGCGCGGCCACTGGATCACCCCCGGCCTCGTCGACGCCCACGTCCATTTCTCCCAGACCGGCTGGGCGGACGGCCGTCCCGACGCCCTGGACGTGCGCGACCGGCATCCCTATGAGGAAGTCGTGGCCGATCTGCGCGCCCATCCGGAGCGCTTCGGCCGCTCGCTCCTCTGCTCGGGAGTGACCGCCGCCTTCGACGTGGGCGGCTACCCCTGGACGATCGCCCTCCCCGAGCGTTTCGAGACGGCGACCGACGTGCCCAGGATGGCCGCGGCCGGTCCGCTGCTCTCGACCCTGGACCATTGGCTGAACCTGCCGGGGGAGCGCCAGTTCGTGGCCATCCCCGACGCGGAGGCGGCGCGGGCGGGCGCGCGGTACCTCAAGGCCCAGGGCTCGGACGCGGTCAAGGTCTGGTTCATCCGCACCCGGGAGCGGAGCCTGGAGGAGATGTCCGGAGCGGTCCGGGCCGCGGGGGAGGAGGCGCGCAAGCTCGGCCTGCCGCTGATCGTCCACGCCACCGGCCTGGACGAGGCCAAGGAGGCCCTGCGCGCCGGCGCGAATCTCCTCGTCCACAGCGTCGAGGACAAGCCGGTGGACCAGGAGTTCCTCGACCTCGCCCGCGGCGCCGGCGCCGTCTACTGCCCGACGCTGACGGTCTACCGGGGCTATCAGGAGCTCCTGGGGGGAGTCCTCCATCACCAGGCGCCGGCGATCGACGATCCCAACGGCTGCGTGGACGCCGCCACCCGGGCGAAGATCGCCGAGACCGCCGGGGTGACGCCGAAGCCCGAGGAGGAGCTCACCGAGGAGCTCTTCGCCAGCCTCTCGAAGCGCTATGCCGAGCGCAGCCGGATCACCGCCGCCAACCTGAAAAAGGTCCTGGACGCGGGCATCCCGATCGCCATGGGCACCGACGCCGGCAACCCGCTGACGCTCCACGGCCCCTCGGTCTACGCCGAGATGGAAGCCATGCAGGCCGCGGGGCTGACGCCGATGCAGGTCCTCGCCGCCTCGACCCGGGGAGGAGCGCTCGCCATGGGCCGGGAAAAAGAGATCGGAACCCTGGAGAAGGGCAAGCTCGCCGACCTCCTCATCGTAGCCGCCGATCCCACCGCGGACGTCGCCAACCTGCGCAAGGTCCGCTGGGTGGTGCGGGGCGGCGTGATGCGCGAGATCGCGGAGCTGTCGGCGCTCGCGAAATGATCAGATTTGGGGAACAAAGTCACGCCGGCGTCGCGTTTTAGCTACCGGCCGTTTTCCGTGGTTTCCCTGGACGTTCCCCTGCAATCTGGAAGGAGTGTTTGCGAATGCCTGATCCTGCTCCCTGTATGTCTCCAAGGCGTCTCCTCGCCGGCCTGCTCCTGGGTCTCCTGACTCTGACCGTCCCGGTCGCGGCCAACGCGGCGGACCTCTTCTTCTCCGAGTCCGTCGAAGGCAGCTCGAACAGACCGACACGCCGGGGCTGCGCCTCGTCGCGATCGGCGACTTCAACGCCTTCCATTTCACCGACGGCTACGTCGACGTGATGGGGCAGGTCACCGGCAATCCCGACCCCGCCGGCGCGCTGATCCCGGCCACGGACGAGGTGAACCCGGACCTCACCAACCAGACGTTCTCCGAGCCGGTCGACCAGCGCTACTCCTTCGTCTTCGACGGCAGCGCGCAGGCGCTCGACCACGGCGTCACCTCGCAGGGGCTCGCCCCCTACATGCGCGGCGCCGAGCACTCGCGCGGCAACTCC
>JBJMGZ010000345.1:0-6719 GCA_045807605.1 Thermoanaerobaculia bacterium
AGGTCGAGCGAGGCCAGGCCCGCGTCGACGACGCGGCGCGCGGCCAGGAGCTGAACGCGCGCGGTGTCGAGCAGCCTTTCCGCCGTCCCCGGCTCGCCGAGGTAGGCCGCGATCCTGCCGTCGAGCCAGGTGACCTCGGCCTGCTCGGAAGGCTTCGGCATCACGTGGAGCTGCCAGGCCAGCTCCCTCACCTTTCGGGCTTCCTCCTCCTTGCCCCCCATGGCCAGGCACAGGGCCAGCGATAGCGAGCCCTGCGCCGAAAGCCGGGTAGGCGATTGCCCCCTCTGGCTCACGAGACCGCGGAAGAGCGGCCCGGGGGCCTTGGCGAGCTGCTCCGCCTCCAGGTACACGAGGCCGAGCAGGATCAGGCAGACCCCCTGCTCCTTCCTTCTCCGGACCTCCCCCCAGGCCTGGGCGCCATGGCGTAGCAGCGCGGCGGCATGGTGCAGGCGGCCCTGCTCCCAGCGCAGCAGGCCGAGCGCCCGGCAATAGAGCCCCAGGTCCTCGGGCTCTCCCGTCAGGAAGAACGAGGCGTTGTCGAGCGCATCGTCGGCGGCGCCGAGCTTGCCCGCGAGCCGCCGCGCGGTCGCATCCAGGCAGAACCCGCGCACGAGCCGGGGCCGCAGCCCCCTGGCGTCCGGTTCGACCACGCCCCCCAGCCAGACCGCCAGCGCGGCAAGGTTGGTGCTCTGGCCAGGACCCCGGCCCTGCTTCGCCTCGCCCTCTTCCAGGACCAGGTCCAGAAGGTCGAGCCGGTGGAAGCGCCGGTCCTGCAGGATGGCCTGCTCCCGCTCTTTCGCCGGAATCGCCAGCAGCTCGGTCAGGAGCGCCTCGGTCTCCTGGCGCAGCACCGGGTCCGCCGGCGGATCGTCGGGCCCCGTCTCCAGCGCGTCGGCGAGGTCGCCCAGCGCGGCGTCCTGGCAGGAGGGGCATTCCAGGACATGCAGGAGCGAGCGCGCGGCCTCGGCCGGAAGCGCAGCCATCAGCTCGCGGGCCCCTCCCTCCGGGAACGGGTGCTCCAGGTCGCTCGCGGCCTCGGCGCTCACGGATTGCATCTGCGGCATGCGGGGCATCTTAAGAACGCGCCGCCCCGTCGCGGGATAAACGCCGTGATTTCCTTTAAGCTATATCGAATCGGTCCCTTTTCTCCGGCAGCCGCGACGGAGCGGAAGGTTCGTTGCGGCTCCTTGTCACGCGGAGCGGGTGGGAAGCACTCAAGTCTGTAGAACCGGCTACGAGGAGAGTCGATGAAAAGACGAGAGACGGACGAGCCGGAGGGCGAGCGCCCTCCCGGGGCGAACGAGCTGACATACCTGCGCGAGACGGCCGGCGTCCCCCGGCCCCGGCATGCCACCCTCCTGGGCCACAAGTCCGACAGCCTGCTGCGCAAGTGCGAGTCGGGCAACCGGGAATTCAGCCGCGACGCCTTCGTGGCCTTCGTGGAGCCGATCGGTCACGGGCCCGAGGCGGTCGACGTGATGCTCGCCCTCTACCCGGTCCTCAAGCACCTGCCTCCGGCGGAGCCCCCATCGCCCGTGGCCCTGCGCCAGGATCAGCTCGTGAGAGTCGACCGCGCCTGCCTCGGCGCGGCCGCGGGCCTTCTCGAAGGCCTCCGCCCCCTGATGATCCGCGAGGCGAAGAGGATCAAGGCCGAGGCCGCGCGCCAGGAGGCCGAAGCCGCCTGGGCGGAGCTCAGGGACAAGGGCTGGAAGGAGCGCCGCAACCTCGTCGACACCTGGCCGGTCTACCGCACCTGGGCCGTCGCGGCGCGGGTCTGCGACGCCAGCATCAAGGCCGCGGCCCACCGCGCGGACCTGGCGCTGGAGCTCGCCACCTTCGCCATCTACATCGCCGATCGCGTCGAGGAGAGCTACCGCGCCCGGACGGCCGGGTACTGCTGGGCGCATTTCGCGAATGCCAAAAGAGTCGGCGAGGACTTCGACGGCGCCGACCGGGCGTTCGTCCATGCCTGGAACCTCTGGCGCGCCGGAGCCGGCTCCGACCCCGACCTCCTCCCCGAATGGCGGATGCACTCCCTCGAGGCCTCCCTGCGCCGGGCGCAGCACAGGTTCCCGGCTGCCTCGGAGTGCCTCGATCGCGCCCAAGCCTGCTGCGGCCGGGATCGGGAAGGCTCGGGGCGCATCCTCTTGAAGAGGGCCAATGTTTGCGAGCAGATGGGAGATTTCGAGGCGGCGCTGGAAGTCCTGGAGGAGGCAGCTCCCCTGCTGGAAGGCGCAGAGGACGCGCGGCTTCTTTCCGTCCTCAGCTTCAACCGCGTCGATCTCCTGTGCAGGCTGAGGCGCTTCAAGGAAGCGGCAGACCTTCTTCCCGGGGCACGGGAGCTGGCCATCGCGCTGGCCAACGATCTCGACCTGACGCGCCTGAAATGGCTCGATGCGAAGAGCCGCGCCGGGATGGGCCGCAAGAACGAAGCCATCGAGCTGCTGGAGGAGGTCTGCGGCGACTTCGCCGCCCGGCAGCACCCCTACGATGCCGCTCTCTCCGCGCTGGATCTGGCGGTGCACAAGATCGAAGCGGGGCTGGCGGCGCAGGTGAAATGGCTGGCCGCCGGCCTCGCCTGGATCTTCCGGTTGAAGAAGATGGACCAGGAGGCGCTCGTCGCCCTGCGCCTGTTCTATGACGCCGCTCTCCAGGGTACGGCAACGGTGGAGCTGACCCGGCAGGTGATCGCCGACATTGAGAGGGTGAGGCGCTCGGCCCCTCGGCCGGACGAGTGGGAGGGGCCGAGAGGGGTAAGCTAGCTCCTGCAGCCGCCGTTCGGATCGAGGTGGCAGCCCTCGTCCGTCTGCGGCTGGGGCGCGGGCGCGCAGCGGCCGTCCGGATCGAGGCGGCAGCCCTCTTCGCTCCAGGCGCTCCGGAGGAAGTTCCAGAGGCGGCCGAGGAGGTCGAGCGGCGAAGCGGCGGCTTCCACGGGGTGGGCATCGGCGAGTCGCCCTGCGGCCGAGGCCCAGGGGGCGGCGAGGGCCGCGAGAAGGAAAAGGAGGAGCACGTTGCGACGGAACGAGGTTATCTGCATGGCGTCTCCCTCGAAGGCGCTCCGGCCGGGGCCGCCATGACCCCGGGGGCGCCCTCCAACAGGAAAAAGGACCAAAAGAGTATGAGGCATACCCGACACGGGCGAGGAGGTTGACATGGCGGAACGAGGAGACCCGCAGGTTCTGAAGCACGTCGTCATCTACCTGCTCACCGAGGCCGGGATGGTCCAGGAAAAGTTCGCCCAGGCCACGGGCACGACCCAGGCGCACGTTTCCAACTACGTGCGGGGGCAGACGGCACCGCCCAACGCCACTCTGCGCCGCATGGCCAGGGTCGCCCATGTGCCCTGGCACGTGGTGCAGCACCACATCCGCTTCCTGACCGCAGTGAAAGAGGCGGTGGAATGCGGGAGCGCGGCCGGCGCGGCGGCATTCGACCATGCCGTGCTCGACAACGTGCTCCTGGCCGTGATGCCGTACCTGGTCGAGGAGGAGGCGGCCCCGCTGGCGCTCGGCGAAGCCCTGCGGGAGGCCGAAGAGATCCTGGCGATCCTGGAGCCGCTGCCGCAGGAAGAGCGCCGGCGGCGGATCGGGACGGCGCCGCCCGGCGCCTGCCGGAGCTGGGCGGCGCTGGTGAAGGTGGTCGGCGAGGCTTCCGTCCGGGCCGCGGCCGACAACGCCGAGAGGGCGCTGGAGCTGGCGGACCTGGCCTTTCCCATCGCCGAGCGCGTGCCGCGGGAAGAGAGCGCGGCAGCCAGGGCGTACGGCTTGGGTTACCTGGGAAACGCCCGCCGGGTGGCCAACGACTTCGACAAAGCCGACGAGGCGCTGGCCCGCGCCCGGGAGCTCTGGCGGGCCGGCTCCCCCTGGTTCCCCGAGTGGCGGCTCCTCTCCCTGGAAGCTTCCCTGCGCCGGGCGCAGCACCGGTTCCCCGAGGCCCTGGCGCGGCTCGAGGAGGCGGGGGCGAGCAGCGCCGGGGACCCCTTGGCCGCCGGACAGATCCTGTTGAAAAGATCGAACGTCCTCGAGCAGATGGACGACCTGGAGGGCGCGCTGGCGGCTCTGGAGGAGGCGGCGCCGCTGCTCGAAGGCACGGACGAGCCGCGCCTGCTGGCCGTGCTCTGCTTCAATCGAACCGACGTCCTGGTCCGGCTGGAGCGCTGCGAGGAGGCGGCGCGCCTGCTGCCGGAGGTGCGGCGGCTGGCGGCCGAGCAGGCCAACGGCCTCGATCAGACCAGGGTGGCGTGGCTGACCGCGAAGGTGAAGGCCGGGACGGGGAACCAGGAAGAGGCCATGGCCGACCTGGAGAGGGTGCGGGACGCCTTCGCGGACGACGAGCTGCCCTACGACGCGGCGCTGGCCGACCTGGACCTCGCGGTGCTCCGGCTGGGGGCCGGGCGGACGGCGGAGGTGCGGGAGCAGGCCGAGAACATGGCCTGGATCTTCGTGTCGAAGAAGATCGACCGCGAAGCGCTGGCGGCCCTGAACCTCTTCTGCGACGCGGCCAAGCAGGAAGCGGCCACGGTGGAGCTGGCCCGGCGGGTCATCGCCGAGGTGGAGAAGGCGCGGCGGGCGGGTCCTCCTCCGGCGAAGTGAACCGGCCGGAGCCCCCTCCCCAGCCCTCCCCCGCTTCGCGGGAGAGGGGGTTCCCCCGCCCATCTGCGGAAGCCTCAGGAGTGCAACGGCGGCTGTCCGAAGCGGCGACGGCAGAGGCCTCACAAGATTCGGCCCGAGCCCCGCCAGGAATCAGCCCATACCCGGCGCGCGCGAGGCGCAAGCGCCGGGGGCGAGCCGCCCGCGCCGCGGCTGACGCGTACGCTTGCGGGGCGACGCGTACGCGCCGGTAAGGGGCCCGTTCCCATCGCGGCTGGACCGTACGCTCGCGTTACGGCCCGTACGCGAAAGGAATGAGCCCGTACCCGGAGCGCACGCGTCGCCCGCTCCGCGTACGGCCTGGCCCCGGCGCGTGCGCGTCAGAATGCGGCGTTGCAGGCCGCCCGCGATGGGGATGCCCCGCTCCCCGGCGCGCACGGGTCGCCCCCGCCGCGTACGCCTCGCTCGCAGCCGGGACAGCCCGCCCCCGGGGGGAATGCCGCTCGGCCCGGCAGGCTGGATAGAATGCCCGCATGCTCCGCCGCCGCCTCGCGCTCCTCATCCTCCTTCTCCTGACGGCCGGCGCTCTCGTCTCATTCTTCGGCCCGCAGCCTTCCAACGACCGCGATTGGACGCCGGACCAGGCGCTCCTCCCCTGGGCGGAATTCTCGGGACGCCGGGTGGCGGTCCACAACGTCCGCGACTTCCGCTATCGGTCGGTCGCCGATTACGATCCCGTGTGGGAGGACCGCTCCTACGACCTCGACCGCCTGCGGTCGGCCTGGTTCCTGGTCGAGCCCTTCGAGCGCGACTGGGCGGGGCCGGCTCACACCCTGATGAGCTTCGGATTCGACGGCGACGACTACCTCGCGGTGGCGGCCGAGATCCGCAAGGAACAAGGCGAGGAGTTCTCCCCCTGGAAGGGACTGCTCCGCCAGTACGAGATCATGTACGTCGTCGGCGACGAGCGGGACCTGATCCAGCTCCGGACGAATCACCGCCGCGATCCGGTCTACCTCTATCCGGTGCGGGCGCCGCGCGAGCGGATCGAGCAGATGTTCGTGGGCATGCTGCGCAGAGCCAACCATCTGAGGGAGAAGCCCGAGCACTACAACACCCTGACGAACACCTGCACGACGAACATCGTCCGCCACGTCAACGAGCTCATCCCCGGGCGGGTCCCCTGGAGCTACAAGGTCCTGCTCCCCGGCTATTCGGACGAGCTGGCCTACGGGCTGGGCCTGATCGACACCGATCTGCCGTTCGCCGCCGCGAAGCGCCGCTTCCGGATCGACGCCGACGCCCTCCGCGCCGCAGGACGCGAGGATTTTTCACAGCGAATCCGACGGGGGCTCCGCGAGTCCCATGCCGGACGGAGGTGATCACAGGCTGGCCCTCTACGGATCGACGAGGCTGTTGACCAGCCAGATCTTCGAGCCGTCGCACTCTTTGCCGGGTGCCTGCACCCAGGAGATGCCACCCGTTCCGCCCTTGGACTCCCCGCCGCCGAAGCCACCCCTGGCTCCGACCTGGAGGACCTTGTCTCCCAACCGGACTGACCGGTCCTCGGGATTCCAGCTCGTTCCGGGCGACGGGAAGGCGGCGAGCCATCGCTCGCCGCCCTCTCCGGCAATGTAGAGGCAACCGCCGTCCATCTCGAGCGTGCCTTTGAGCCTGGCGGCGTGGCCCTCGGGACTGCCCGGGTAGAGCGCGAGCGGGCTCGCCGCGACGTCAGACTGGCCGCCGTCGGACTGGCAAGAGGTGCTCACGGCCAAGACCCCGATGCACAAAAGACGGATGCACTTAGGGACCATAGACAAGCGAGACCCCCAGTCCTGAAATGTAATCGGTTGACATGTAGGTCGCATAGTTGCACTGTCCCTGAGCAGTTCCTGAGGAAGAAACGGTTTTCAAGGTTCCAAAGGCGGTCTGGCCGTTGAAAAACGGCCCGCCGCTATCGCCGTTGGCACATGCAAGATTGGCACCGGAAACCCTGATGTAGGTACTTGCGCACGTGACAGAGCCGCACGCACCTGCGAAGGTCGGCTGATAGGTCACGCTGTCCACGGATCCACAGCTGTACCCGCTCGAAATCCCACGGTGGCAAACGGTATTTCCAACCGCCGTGCT
>JBJMGZ010000346.1:0-5687 GCA_045807605.1 Thermoanaerobaculia bacterium
TGCATGACACCTCCTTGGGGCATACAGCCCCCTCGGTTGAAGACGGCAAACGCAGTTTGCGTTGGCTATCTAATAGCTAGGTGTCGATGAGTTGAAAAGCGGGACAAGCTCGTGAGGCTCAAGTCCCCCGGTGCAGAGCCACGGCCGTCCCGATCAAAAAGAGCGCCACCCAGATCGGCCACGGCCCGTGAGCGCCGGCCAGCACCGCGCCGGCCACGATGCAGAAGCCGCCGAAGAGGGTTCCCCGCAAACCGCGGAACGGGTTCTCGGGACGCCTCGTGGCCTGTTCCAGGAGACGCAGCCCTTCCAGGACCAGCATCGGGGACTTCGAGACCGCCTCCAGCACCTCGGGCATGCCGCGGAGGAACTGCTGCAAGAGGTGCTGCGGGCTGAACTGCCGCTTGAAGATGGCGTGGGCGTGGGCCTGCGACACGGCGGCCACGTCGAGGCCGGGCTTGAGGATCTGGCCGACCCCTTCGAACGTCACCAGGGCCTTGACCATGAGGACCATCTCGACGGGGAAGAACATGCGGTGCGTCGCGCCCAGGTTGACCGAGCGCATGATGAGCTGCGCGAGCGAGAAGTCGCGGAAGCTCGAGCTGCGGTTCCAGCGGTGGAGGATCTCCGTGACCTCGCGCTTGAACCCGTCCGGATCGGCGCCCGGGCCGGGCTGCGCGATCTGGGCTAGGTAGCGCGCCGCGCCCTCGGCGTCCCCCATGACCAGCGTGTAGTAGTAGTAGAGCATGGTGCGCCGCAGCTCCTCGGTGAAGCGCCCGACCATGCCGAGGTCGATGAACCCGAGCTGCGGACCGGGCAGGACCAGGAGGTTCCCGGGGTGCAGGTCGGCGTGGAAGAAGCCGTCCTGGAAGAGCATGCGGATGATGCTCGCGGCGCCGAGATCGACGAGCCGGTCGCGCTCCTCCTCGGTCAGGTTCTGGGCCTCCGGCGCGCTCGGCTTGTAGCCCGCCAGGAACTCCATGGTGAGCACTCCGCGGCCGCTGTACTGGCGGTAGATGCGCGGGAAGACCACCCCTTTCAAGTCGTGGAAGTTGGCGGAGAAGGTCTCGGCGTTGTCCGCCTCGCGCCGCAGGTCCACCTCGCGGCGGGTGTACTCCACGAACTCGGCGATGACCTGCTTGGGGCGGTACTGGGAGATGAAGAGCTGGAGCGCCGAACCGAGGACGCGCAGGAGGATGGCGTCACGGTTGAGGGTCTCGCGGATGCCGGGCTTGACGACCTTGAGGATGACGGAGTCGCCTTCGAGCGTCGTGGCGCGGTGGATCTGCGCGATCGAGGCCGAGCCGATCGGGACCGGATCGATCCACGAGTACATCTCGGACACCGGCCGTCCCAGGTCCGCCTCGATCAGCTTCAGATAGCGGTCGAAGGGGACGACGGGCAGGCGGTCGAGGAGGTTCTTGAGCTCCTCGGTGATCGGCGCGGGCAGGATGTCCTGGCGGAGAGCGAGCACCTGGCCCAGCTTGATGTAGGTCGGCCCCAGCATCTCCAGGCGGCGCCGGAGCTGCACCGGGAACGGCTGCTCGCGCAGGTTGCGCTCGAGGAACGGCCATGCGAGCCAGGCGAGCAGCCGCTCGAGCAGGAAGAACAGGCGGAAGCCCCGGCCGCGGCCCTCGCGCAGCCCGCGGCGGGTGTGCGAGACGATGCCGCCGAAGAGCAGGGCGATCAGATGGCGGTTGACCGTGATCAGGCGCCGGAAGAGCCCCTGCGGCGGCGTGTCCGGCAGGATCTCGAAGCCGGCGAGCGTGTTCGGGGCTTCGGACGCGGGCGTCTCGGTGCCGGGCACCGCCGGTCTGGGCTCTGCCTGCATCACTGTTTTATCACCGTTGAGAGTCTACATCGCATGGCCTTCGGGTCCCCGGGGAATCCGGAACCAGAAGGTGCTGCCCTTGCCGGGCTCGCTCTCGACGCCGATCCGGCCGCCGTGCATCTCCACGATCGACCTGGCGATGGCGAGCCCCAGGCCCGCGCCGCGCTGGCCGGCGGAGTCGGCGATCTCGACCTGCCGGAAGCGGTCGAAGATCACTTCCCGCTGGCTCGGCGGCACGCCGCGCCCCTGATCCTCCACCTGCACCTCCACCCCGTCCGGCGTCTCCCAGGCCCGCAGGCGCACCGCGCTGCCCCGGGGCGAGAACTTGAGCGCGTTCGAGAGCAGGTTCACGATCACCTGCACCAGCCGGTCTCCGTCCCCCACCAGCGCTCCTTGAGGATGGCCGACGTCCAGGGCGATCCCGGCCTCCCGCGCGATCGGGCTGACCTCCTCGACGGAGCGGGCGAGGAGGGCCGCGAGCGAGTGCGAGGCCAACTGCAGCGACAGCCGGCCGTGCTCCAGGCGCTCGATGTCCAGGATGTCGTTGACCAGGCTGACCAGCCGCAGGATGCTGCGCTGGGCGATCTCCACCGCGCTGCGGGCCTCGGGCGGGAGATCGCCGAGCACGCCGCCGGCGAGGAGGCCGAGCGCGCCGCGCAGCGAGGTCAGGGGCGTGCGCAGCTCGTGGCTCACCGTGGCGACGAACTGCGCCTTCAGGCGCTCGATCTCCTGGCGCTCCGAGAGGTCGCGGACGAACGCGGTGAACGTGGCCGGGTTGTTCCCCGGCAGGCGGGTGAGGGCGAGCTCCAGGGGGAAGACCGCGCCGTCGGCGCGCCGGCCCTGGGTCTCGATGCGCCGGCCCAGCGCGACCCCCGCGCCGGAGGCGAGATAGCTCTCCAACTCGCCGTGCTCGGCGGCGCAGAAGCCGGGGAGATCGAGGAGGTCGAGCACGTTGCGGCCCAGCGCCTCTTCGGGAAGCCAGCCGAGGACCCTTTCGGCCGCCGGGTTGAACTCGAAGATCCGGCCCGCGGCGTCCAGGGTGAGGACTCCGTCGAGGGCCGCCTCGACGATCGCGGCCCGGCGGGCGTGGCTCGCGAGCAGCTCCTCCTGCGCCCGCTTCGGACCGCTGATGTCCTCCACCGTGCCCTCGTAGTAGAGCACCGCGCCATCGTCCCCGCGCACCGCCTTGGCGTGCTCGCGCACCCAGATCATCGAGCCGTCCCGCCGCCGCCACTGCGACTCCAGCCCCCGGATCCCCTCCTCCCTCTCCACCAGCTCGCGGAACAGCGCGCGGTCGTAGGAGGCGTCGGTCTCCTGCTTCTGCAGGTTGCGCGCCTGGAGCGGCGCCGCCGAGTCGTAGCCGAGCATGCGCAGGAGGGCGGGGTTCACCAGCAGGATCTGCCCGTCGGGCGTGGTGCGGTAGATCCCCACGGGGGCTTCCTCGAAGAGCGAGCGGTAGCGCGCGTCGCTCTCGCGCAGCTGGTTGGCGAGCATCTTCTCCGCGCGCTCGGCGCGGAACTGCTCCGTCAGGTCCTGCGCGTGCCCGAGCACGTAGGGCTCCCGGCCCGGCCGCTGGCAGAGTCGGTTGCGGTAATAGAGGACGCGCTCCTCGCCGCCGGGGACCCGCACGCGCATGTAGCCGCTGTCCGTCGTGAGGTCCCGCAGCCGGGAGAGGTACTCGTCGAACAGGGGCTGGACCGACGGGGAGAGCGCCTCGCGCAGGCTCCTGCCGACGACCTCGGCCGGGGAGAACCCGAACAGGCTCGCCCCGGCCGGGTTGATGCTCAGCAGGCGGCCCGAGAGGTCGTGCGTGCAGATCAGGCCGAGGCTGTTCTCGACGAGGTCGCGGTAGCTGGCGCTCTCCTCCGTCAGCTCCGGCGACTCCGATGCCGTCGATGAGGGGCTCCTCCGGAACCGTCTCCACCAGGAGCCGATCCCGCGCCGGAGAGCGGAGACCGAAACCGGCATGCGCCTACCGGTTGCGCCCGTACTGCTCGTGGCTCGACACCCAGTCGAGCGACGAGATGGCCGAGGCGAGGGAGATCTCGCCGGCCAGCACCACGCCCGCCACGATCTCGGCGAGCTTCTTGACCTTCCCCTTGCCGGCGCAGCCCAGGATCTCCAGGCACTCGCGCTGGGTCGCGAGGCCCGTGCCGCCGCCGTGGGTGGCTACGATCAGCGACGGGATGGTGATCGAGATGTAGAGGTCCTTCTCCGGGGTCAGCTCGGTGTAGACGATGCCGGCCGAGGACTCCGCCACGTTGGCCACGTCCTGGCCGGTGGCGATGAACATGGCCGTGATGCCGTTGGGCGAGTGGCAGCCGTTGTTGTTCGCGCCGGAGATGAAGGCGCCGACGTTGGCGATGCCGGCGTGGTAGTTGACCGTCTCGGGATCGGCCCGCATGTGCTGGATCAGGACGTCGCGCGGGATGGTCGCCTCGGCCGTGACGCGCTTGCCGCGGGTGCGCATCACGTTGATCTGGGACGACTTCTTGTCGGTCGCGAAGTTCGACTCCAGGTAGAAATGGCGGATCTTGTCGTGGTTCTCCAGGATCCACGAGCAGGCGGCGAAGGTGGCGCGGCCGACCATGTTCTGGCCCGCGGCGTCGCCGGTGGTGTAGTTGAAGCGCAGGAACACGAACTTGTTGGAGAGATAGCGGTCGATGTAGGTCAGCTTGGCCACGCTGGAGGTGCCCTCGGCCTCCTCGCGGATCTGGTCGATGTTCGCGTCCACCCACTGCACGAAGTCGCGGGCGTCGCGGGCGTTCTCGAACACGAACACCGGCGCGCGCTGCATGCTGTCGCCGACGACCGTGCAGGTGACGCCGCCCGACAGGTTGAGCACCTTCATGCCGCGGTTGTAGGAGGCGACGAGGGTGCCCTCGGCGGTGGCGAGCGGGATGATGTACTCGCCCTGCGCGTGCTCGCCGTTGACCTTGAGAGGGCCGGCAAAGCCGATGGGCACCTGGGCGACGCCGGTGAAGTTCTCGATGTTCCCCCGGGTGGACTCGGGGTCGAACGAGAACTTGTCGATGTGCTGGAGCTTGTGGCCCGAGAACTCCTCGACGAACCTCTGGCGGGCGCGGATGATCTCCGGGCTGGCGTTGTTGTCCTTGTCCGCCGGGACCGAGGTGCGCTTGACGCGCTCGGCGATGGCATCCTTGACCTTGAACGAGAGGGCGCCGAACGGCTCGGTGTCGAAGGCGAGGGAGATCTCGTGCTGCCCCTTGTCGAGCTGGTCGCCCTGGGCATGGATGTGGACCACGCGCGCCAGGGGGAAGGCGACGGCGTTGCCGGGGTTGACCGCGGTGCCGGCGACGCTGTCGCCGTTGAGCTCCAGGGTGAGCCGCTCGAGGGGGACGGCGCGCCCGTCGATGCGGAGCTCCCTGAGCTGGGTCACGGTGGCGTTGCTCAACCGGTTCTTGAGGCTGAACCGGACGCCGTCCTCGACGTTCTCCAGGCTGCCCAGCGTGTACATCTGCTTGAGGATGAGGGATGGAATCTTCATGTCAACGGCACCTCTCGTCGCGAAAGATAGGAACCCGGGGAGCATACCGCGGAGCCGGTCGGGGGGAAACCCCGGGGGGTCCGGCTCGATCAGGATCTCTTCAAGCACCTGTATCAATGCAAGCAGGACGATTCGCGTCCCAGCGAAAGGAGATCGAGATGCGCTTGACGAGCAGAGCCCTGGCCTGTGCCCTTCTGATCGCCTGTTGCAGCCCTCTCGCCCTGGCGGCCGCCGCCGGCTCCGCCTGTGCCGCGGTATTTCAGCCGGGGGGAGCCCCGGGTTTCGATCCGTCGCGGCTCGGCTCGCCCGAGAAGCCGATCTCCATGACGGGCCCCTGCTCTGTAAGTCGCC
>JBJMGZ010000347.1:0-9874 GCA_045807605.1 Thermoanaerobaculia bacterium
CTCTTCTTCGCCCACCAGCGGATGATCCAGGATCTCCTACGGGAGATCGTGGGTGAGCAGTGGGTGGAGCGCATCGATCTCGGCTCTGGCGAGCGCGTCGACGCCTCCTTCGTCTCCCCGAAGCACGAGAAGCGCGAGAGCGACGTCATCTGGCAGTTCCGACGCAAGGACGGTGGAGAGCCGGTCTACGTCTATATCCTCCTGGAGTTCCAGTCGCGACCGGACCCCTCCATGCCGGTCCGGCTTATGGGGTACGAAAGCCTCTTCTACCAGCGTCTGATGGCCGGCCAGCCGGCAGCGGGCTGGAGGAAGCTGCCACTGGTCATCCCGGTCGTCGTCTACAATGGATGGGAGCCGTGGAACGTGGCGACGGACCTCGGTTCCATGATCGGCGAGCTGGACCCTTCGGCGGAGATCTACCGGCCGCAGCTGCGCTACCGGCTGGTGGATGAGGCGACATATCCCCGAGAGGATCTGGCAGCGCTGAACAGTCCGGTGGCCGACCTGTTCCGCATCGAGAAGAGCCGAGACTGGTTGGAGGTCCGATCGAGCGTTCACCGGCTGCGGCAGAGCATTCCGCCGGGCGAGGCCTCTCTGCGGCAGGCTTTCGAGACCTGGCTGCAGAAAGTCATCCTGCCGCGCTTCGGATTGTCCCAGGAGGAAGCCGCCGCCGCTATCACTCTGGAGGAGATCGAGACCATGCTGGCTGAAAGCATTGACCGTTGGAACCGTGAAATCCGGGAAGAAGGACGCCAGGAGGGCCGTCAGGAAGGACGTCAGGAGGGGCGCCAGGAAGGGGAAGCCCGGCTGCTGCTCCGGCAACTCCGCTTGAAGTTCGGTGCTCTGGACTCCGAAACCGAGGAGCGGGTGCGCTCGGCGGATGCGGACAGCCTTCTAGCGTGGGGCGAGCGCATTCTGGCTGCCGAGAGCCTCCAGGATGTCTTCCGGGACTGATCTCGGTCAGCCCTACCCCTCTGCCTCGGCCCCCTGCCCCCAGACCGCGGCCTCCCGCAGCCAGGACAGGAGGGAGTTCCAACTGGCGCGGAGTTGCTCCACCATCCATCTTTCAAGTAACTTATATCGGTCCATCGAGATTCCGTGGTAGATTCGCGCCCGGGAATCGTGGGACAACACAACCTCGGCTATCGACTTCGCGTGTTGTCCTCGCCTGGCGGGGATGTCTTCGACATCCAGAGCCAGGGTGAAGGCCGCCTGCTCTTGGTGCGCCTCGAACCTCCAAAGCTGAGACCCGGGATAAGCATGGAAAGCTGCCTCGAGGCCATCGCCGCCGCCCCTCTGCGGCCGAAGATGACCTGGGACTCCCTTAAGACCATGACCCGGGAGCCATGATCCTCCTCGATACGAACGTCCAGATCTACGCCTCCACCGATCAGTCGCCCTTCCTCGAATGGGCCCGACGCACGATCGCCGCGGGTGTGTCGAGCCGCCGCCGCTTCCAATCTGGAGGAGATCGAGACCATGCTGCTTGAGAGCATCGACCGATGGGACCGTGAGCTTCGCGAGAAGGCTCTCCAGGAGGGCCGGCAAGAGGGCCGGCAAGAGGGCCGGCAGGAAGGGGAAGCCCGGCTGCTGCTTCGCCTTCTTCGCTTGAAGTTCGGACCGCTGGATCCCGAGACCGAGGAGCGAGTACGCTCTGCGGATGCGGATCGCCTCCTCGAATGGGGAGAGCGCATCTTGACCGCCGAGAGCCTCCAGGGCGTCTTCCGGGATTGATCCGGGTCAGCCTCCTACCTCTCTGCCTCGGCTTCTTACCCCCACCTCGTTGGGCTTGCCCTGCTCTGGGTGGCCATTCCGGTGATGCTCAATGCGCTGATCGTCCCGCTCTCCGTGGTCAGCCTGGGGACCCTCCCTCGCTGGCAGAGCCTCGCCTCTCGCGCTCTGCGGGCGGCCTGGGGCGCCGCATAGGGCTGCCACCATTGCCAGGCCGACGATGGCGTAGAGCGCGCGGTAACGTGCTTGCAGGCGGCGGATGCTCGCGTAGGTGAGGCCCTCGGCCTGAGTCTTGAGAGACCAACGCAGGTGAATGGGATAAAGAGCGACGAGGGCTGCCAGGGGACGGGGGAGGGTGCCCTGGAGGGACAGGAGGAGAAGGAGGGCATGGGCCAGAGTGAAGAGGACCAGGCTGGCGGCGAAGGTGCGGCGCTGGCCGAAGGCCACCGCGTTGGTCCTGATGGCGTTGAGGATGTCGCCCTGATGGTCGCGGATCTCTTGAGTCAGGTGGCCGGCGGCGAAGGTCAGGGCGAAGAAGGTGGCCGTGGCGAGACCGCGACGGTCGATGGCGTTCCCCAGGGAGTAGCCGAGGAGGAAATGGAGGACGCCGCCGGCCAGGTGGGCCGCTGAGCTGAGGAGCGGTCTGCCCTTCCAATTGAAGCGCGGCAGGGAGTAGAGGGCGCTCAGGGCGGCGATCGCCAGGGCCAGGCAGAGAGTGCTCGGGCCGAGGCAGCTGAAGAGGAGGAGGCTCAGGGCCAGCAGGAGGGCCGTCAGACCGCCGATCTCCTCGCGGCCTACACCTCTTGCCGTGAAGACGCCGGCGGCCTTGTTGGGATCGGCGAGGTCGGTGGTCAAACCGGACCAGTCGTTGAGCATGAAGATGTGCGCCATCAGGAGGACGTTGGCGACGGTGAGGATCGCCAGCGGCCCCACCTGCGCCGTTGGGTGGCGGATCGCGAAGGCGGCGCCGAGCAGTGGCGAACCCTGGAGAACCAGGATCTCCTGCAGGCGCAGGCAGGACAGGTAGCGCGCCGCGGAAGCTTTAGCCGCCGAGATGGGCGCCGGGATGGGCGCCGGAATGGGATTACCCAGGGTGCGCATGTTTGTAGTAGAGCCTCAGCCAGAGCGCGTAGCCGACATCCTCCGACCAGTAGTATCTGGGGACCGACGCGGTGAGATCGTTGTGGTAGAGGAGCGGCGGATTCTTTCGCAACAGGGCGAAGTCGTCCTCGGCAAGCTGGCGCAGCACCGTCTCGATCCGTGCCGGAGTCCCCGCGCGCCCCAGCAGCCGGACGGCGGACACCCAGATCTCCTGGCCTGGCACCGGCGTCCGCATCCGTGACTCGGGCAGCTCCAGCGCGCAGCCGGCGCGCTGGAGGTCAGCCAGGCGCAGCATCGGGACCAGCGGCGCCATTCGATAGTAGATCCAGACCCGATCCCGGTCGACGACCGGGCGGAGAGCTTCGCAGAGCGCGCGGCCGGCCGGCGGTCGCACCTCGGCCAGCAGCAGCAGCAGGTGCATCTGGATGGTGATGTCGGCAGGGTTCGGATCGCTGCCCGGGTCGAGGCACTGGTAGGCCTCCCGCGGCGCGAGCCAGGTACGGTAGAGGCCCTCGCGGGTGCGATATCGGTCGAGGGTCGCCAGGGCGGCCGCCAGCCGCCGGCGGTCGCGGCCGGGAGCGAGCCTCCAGACGAGCGCCGTGTCGTCGGTGTCGGGCGTGATGGCGCAACCCAGGATGCCGGCGATGCCGGGAGCGTCCGGCAGGCCATGGTAGCGCACCAGTCCGCCGGCCTCGATCTGACCGGCGAGGTGCCGGCGGGCGCGCTGCAAGCTGTCGCCAATATCGTCGCCAATACCGCTGCCAATACCGCCGGAGGCCGCCAGCGGATCGAGCAGGTCGAGCAGGAGAGCGGTGAGGAAGGTGTTCATCTCCTGCCCCGGCTCCTGGAAGTGCGGCGCGGTCGTGTGGGCTGTGAGCCAATAGCCCGGCCCCTGCTGGTGCGCGCGAAGCCGCGCCGCTGCCGTCCTGAAGCCATCGGCGAGGTCCTCGCCGACGGCCGGCTCCCGCACGGTCAGCTTGCGCTCCGCCAGGTAATAGCGCTCCCCGTTCTCGGAGGCCCAGGCGAAGGCGGTCAGATGGTGCTCGCCGGGAGCGAGGCCGGCCGTGCCGAGCGGGATGCGCCAGCCGGCGGGGTTTGCCTCGTGCAACGTATCGCGGACGTCAGGCCGGTCGAAGAAGGCGCGGGAGGTGACGGTCTGCCGGCCGTCGATGACGACTGCCACCTGCCAGGGCGTTGCGTGGCCGGCCAGCGCCCAGCCGACGGCGTCGGCCTCCTGGCCGGCGGTGACCTCGGAGGTCGCGAGGCCGCCGGCCTCGACGGCGTCGAGATTGCCGCGCGTCTCGAGCATCAGCTCCGCCGGCGCGAGGCCCTCCTGCAAGGGAGCGACGAAGGGTGCGTTGCGCCAGTCCCACGCGGCCCGCATCTGGTGGGGACCGCTGGCAACGGCGAAGATCTCGGCGTCGGTCGCGCCGGTGTACCAGAAGGCGCCGATGGCTTCGATGGCGACCGCGGCGCCGACCGCGAGCAGGAAGCACACCCGGCCGAAGCCGCGCAGGGAGGCGACCACCGGCGCCAGCATCCACAGGAGCAGCGGCAGGAGATCGGTCAAAAAGCGCGGCCCCCAGGAGATGCCGGCCCGCCAGTCGATCATGGCGTAGAGCAGGACCTGGAGGACGACGCCGGCGCTCATCGCAAGAGTGAGCGCGCGCTCGCCACGGCCGCCACCGTCGCCACCGTCGCCACCGTCGCCAGCATCGTGCGGCAGACGCCGCCGGACCAGGACGAGGAAGAGCAGGAAGGGAGAGAAGACGAACAGCCCCCGCGTCGGGCTGAACAGCAATCCGCCGAGGCCGGAAAGCAGATCGCGCCGGAAGAAGCTGGCATTGCCGACCAGCCCGTAACCGCCGGCGAAGTGGCCGGCCAGGCCGAGGTTGTAGAGCAGCACCAGGCCGATCGGCAGCGCCGCCCCCGCGGCGAGCAATGCCGCCAGTACCGCCCGGCGGCCGGCCCAGAACAGTCCGTAGGCGCCCAGCGCCGCCGCGAGGATGGCATCCGGTGGGCGGTTGGCGGCGATGAGTCCCAACAGCAATCCCAGCGCAAGCGCCCGCGGCGCGGTGCACGGCCCGGTGAGGAGCAGCAGGGCGCCGATCACCAGCAATTGAGCCATCCCGTGCTGCCACAGAGCCTGGCTGCTGATCACCCAGGCGGTGGTGCCGAAGGCATACGCCAGGGTGAGCAGCAGTGCGGTCGGCGCCGCCACCCGGCGCCGCAGCAGCAGGTAGAGAAGCGACGCGGAAAGCGCTGCGATGACCGAGGCGGAGAGCTTCTCCATGACCCTCGCCACATGGTCCAGCCGCGCATCCGTCCAATCCCGCAGGTGCAGGTAACCGACCGCGGGCAGGTAGAGCGGCGCGATGAGCACCGGCAGCACCACGGGATACATCGAGATGGTGTGGCCGCCGGGCACCGGCAACATCCAGAACGCGGTATTGCCTTGCCCTTGGCCTCGCCCCTGGGCGGTGAGCGGCGCGATCGGATCGAGAAGGACGGTTCGATGATGCCAGATCGCGAACGGCAGATAGCGCGCCGGGTAGCAGTCGCCGGCGCTGATCGCCCGCAGGTTGGCGTTGTAGACCAGCAGGCAGCAGAGCCCGATGAGCAGGCTCGCCCGCAGATCGCGCCGGCGCAGGAAATGTTGGGATCGACCCCGCTCCTCGCCGAGGACCGAAGTCATGATTTCCTGCTCACGCGCGCTGGCTTCCCACGGGATCCTGCTCCACCACAAGGTTGACGGAAGGCGAGGGCGCAGGCTACCACACGGCGCCACCAGCGCCAAGCTCAGCGCGGCAGCGGATGGGGTGGACGTTTCCCTGGGCGTCCTCGTTCGGCAGCGACTTCAACTTCGACTTCGGCGCCGGGTTCACCGAGGAGCAACAGCGCGAGGAAGGCATCGAATACAACTACCGGCGCGAGCCGCCGCTGCAGATGCCGAACGATCGGAAAACTGCCGCCGCGATCCCCTCGCGCTCGACACCCGACGGCGCCGCTCTGTTCGCCGCCATGTCCGGAACCGACAAAGCCACGTACACCCGCGAGAGGCCGGGCATGAGCGCGTTCGCGCTCGAGGACGGCGCCGTCTACCACAGATGGCTGCCGTGGCGGCAGCCATCACCGTCGAACGTCTCGCGCCGGCCGGCGAGCGCGTCGCGCGAGCCATCGGAGCCGTCGTCGTCGGAGCAGGATTGTTCCTGATCGCGCGAGCCGCCGGGCTCGGATGACGCGAGCCTGGGACCATCAGGACGCTGGCACGGAGTCCGGCGAGCGGTGGAGCACGTTCGCCAGGAGCGGCAGGGTGGTCAAGGCGCCTACAGTCAGGAGGGTCCAGCCCACCGCGCGCCTCGGCTTGCGGTCAAGCCGCTCGCCCAGCAGCAGAGCGATCCCTGCTCCCAAGGCTGCGCGGGTACCGGCGATCATGCCCAACTCGGGCAGGGTGACAGTTCGCGAGATCATGGCAACTCCTTTCGCATACGGCCGATGACGGAGCCGCGCTCCGGCATCTGGCCATGAAAGCGAGCAAGAGAGGTGCCAGTAGCCGGTAGAATCGACGCGGGCAGGAGCCATGGGGTTGGGCGAACGATCGGATAGGAACGGGAGGTCCGAGATGAGCACAGGGTCTGGGGCGCGGTTCGGTCTCTTGATGGCGGCGGCTCTCGCGTTGTCCTTCGAAACGGCCGCCGGCGGAAAGCCGCCGGCCGAAGCGCTCTTCGCGGACTGGCGGGCCTTCGAGACGCCGCCCTTTCACGAGGGCGCGCCGGACTACCGGGTCCCCACGTTCGAGCGGCGGCGGGCGGAGCTGGCGCGGTTTCGCGACCGGCTGGCGGCGCTCGAGGCCAGCGCCGAGTCGACCGACGCGCGCATCGACCTCGCGCTCCTGCGCGCCGAGATGAACGGGTTCGACTTCAACCTGCGCGTCCTCCAGCCCTGGGCCCGCGATCCCGCCTTCTACTCCACGGTCCGGACGGAGCAGAGCGACACGCCGGCGCACGAGGGACCGACCGCGCATGGAATCGCCGAGCTCTGGACCTACTCCTTCCCGCTGTCGACGCAGGAAGAAGCGCGCCTGACGGCCGAGTTGCGCCCGATCCCCGCCTTCCTCTCCCAGGCGCGCGAGAATCTGACCGGCAACGCGCGCGACCTCTGGACGACCGGCATCGCAACGATGCGCGGGCAGGCCGCCGACCTGACCGATCTCGAGCCGAAGGTCGCCGCCGGCGGCCAGGAGCTCCGCAGGACCGTCGCGGAGGCCCGCAAGGCGACCGAGTCCTTCGTCGCCTGGCTCGAAGAGAAGGCGCCGTCGAAAACCGGCCCCTCGGGTCTCGGCAAGGAGAGCTACACCTGGTCGCAGCAGCACGTGCACCTCCTGCCCATGACCTGGGAGGACGAGGTGGCGATCCTCCGGCGCGAGCTGGCGCGGGCGCACGCGTCGCTCAAGCTGGAGGAGGAGCGCAATCGCGGCTTGCCCGAGATGACCGCGGCCCAGGACGACGCCGAGTACCAGCGCCGCGCCGACCGGGCGATCCGCAAATTCATCGCCTTCCTCGGCGAGCGCCATCTCTACCCGATGCGCGGCACGATGGACGCCGAGCTGCGCGAGCGCCGGGGCTCGTTCGTGCCGATCGAGCGGCGAAACTTCTTCGCCATTGCCACGCACTACGAGCCGCTCACCCTCTACACGCATTCCTCGCACTGGTGGGACCTGGCGCGCATGCGCGACGAGCCGCATCCGAGCGCCGTCCGGCGCGGCCCGCTCCTCTACAACATCTGGGACGCCCGCTCCGAGGGCATGGCCACGGCCATGGAAGAGCTCATGCTCCACGCCGGCCTCTACGACGACGAGCCGCGGGCGCGCGAGATCGTCTGGATCATGCTCGCCCAGCGCGCCGCCCGCGGGCTCGCCTCGCTCTACCTCCAGGCCAACGAATTCGACCTCGCGCAGGCCAAGGCCTTCCAGGTCGAATGGACCCCGCGCGGCTGGATGCGCCCCGACCTCGACCTTCTCGGCTTCGAGCAACAGCTCTACCTGCGCCAGCCGGGCTACGGCACGAGCTACATCACCGGCAAGGTCCAGCTCGAGGACCTGATGCGCGAGCGCGCCCATCAGCTCGGCGACGCCTTCACCCTGAAGCGCTGGTTCGAGGAGGTCTACTCCGCCGGCATCATCCCGGTTTCGCTGATCCGCTGGCAGCTCACCGGCAACGGCGACGAGATCCGCGCGATCGTCGCCAGGGAGTGAGGACGAACGGGACCGAGCCCCTTTCCGTCGCTGAGAATCTCCAGCCGAAGGGCACGGCGAACATGTCGTGCAGCACGAACGCGACCCGCTAGGCCAGGAGGGCGGGCTTGCCGAGAAAGCCGCCGTAGCGCTCGGCCGCGAGGGCGATGACCTGCCGCTCCTTCTTCTTCAGCGGCGCGAACGGGGACAGGGTGACGACCACGGAATCCTTCTTCAGCTCGCGCTTCCAGGTGCCGGCCACCCGGCCGCCGAGGACGATCGTCGGATAGAAGATGCCGTTGCCGGAGACGTCCCTGCCATGGGCCGGGTCGAGCACGGCGCTGCGGTCCTTGTAGGCGACGGTGTACTCGTCATAGGGCGGCAGCAGATAGGCCGGAGCCGGAACCCCGGCCGGCCCCTTCGCGCCGATCCAATAGGCGGCCTCCTTCTGCAAGCGAGGTCCGGCCAGCTCGATCGCCGCCTTTGCAGCGGCGACGGTCAGCCCCGACCACCAGGTGAAGTCCTGCAGGGTGGCCGGCCCGCGGCTGGTGAAATAGCGCTCGGCCAGCGCGGCGAGCGCTTCGTCGCGGGTCAGCTTTCCGGCCGGAGGAACCCATTCTTCGAGCAGTGCGAAAGCCGGCTGTCTGCCCTGGCGGGCGGCGAAGCAGAGGAGCCCGTCGAGCGCGTGCCGCTGCAGGATGTGAATGCCGCGCTGACCGGCGGTGGAGATCCCCTCCGCGTCCAGCATCCTGTACAGCGCATCGCGCCTGACCTGCCGGCCGCCCTCCAGAGCCCGGACGAGCAGGTCCCGGCTGCGGTCGAAGACCTTTGGATCGAGCTCGAGCTGCCGGTATCGCGACTTCCGCCCTGCGATCACCCGGGGCGTCAGCAGCGCGAGCATCCAGCGAACGTCGGCCGGCGCCACGAAATGCAGCGTGCCTCGCAGGGGCCACGTGCGGACGATCGTGCGCTCGGCGATCGCCTGCTCGACCGCCGCCTCCGTGGCCCTCTTCATCCGCAGCCCCAGCGCCCAGAGCGCGCCGAGATAGTCCTGGGCCTGAACCGCGCCCAGCCACGCCACGACCTCGCCGGGATGTTTGAAGCCTGTGCCGGCGATCCGCTGGCTGCGGAGCCGCCGGTCTGCGATGCTCAGGTCGTTCTTGCCCGCCATGACGGAGATCCTAGCCCGCACGAGCCCGACGGCTCCGTTCACGAGCGCAGGCTGTGCGACCCGGGCACGCCGCGAGGCCGATAAGCCGGCCTTGGCGAGGACCGGTGCGGTCCGTATCACCGCACCGGACTTGCCACCTGATCTCGATCGAGGGAGGCCCGTGACGTAAGGGACCGTTCGGCTTCGAGCTCCGAAACGGTCGGGAGCGTCCGACGCCTGGCTCGACCTTCAGCCCCCGGGGTTGAAAAGCACCAAGACTCTGGCGCCCGCCTTCCCTGGGACCGCTGGCGTCTCGCCGGCTTCCTCAAGACATTGGGCCGCAGGCCCGGCCTTCTAGGAGAGGCAGCGAGAGGCGAGGACGAAGTTGCGGCTGCGGCGCCGGGAGCCGGCCGTCGTGGCCGCACCCAGGGGCGATGCCTAGCCCTCTTGCTGCCTCCGGAAGGGCGGGGGAGACGTGCCTCGCGATAAGGCCCTACGGTACAATGCGCACCGAAGGAGACACCTTCTCAGAGAGCCATGAAGCCCGGCTCTTTCACCAGATTCTTCTCGAAGGTCGCCACCGCCTCGCAGCCGTTCGCTCGCGCATGCTCTCGGATGACGTAGTCCGCGAAGTCGCCGCGTGCGTTCTCGTAGGCTTC
>JBJMGZ010000348.1:0-3010 GCA_045807605.1 Thermoanaerobaculia bacterium
TCCCGCGGGTGGCCAGGCTGGCCAGGGTGGCGATCAGGACCAGGGCCGCCGCGCCCACTGCCAGCCTCTTCCTCCATTCCGCCGAAGCCGCGATCCATGCGGGCAGCAGCAAACCGGCGTACAGGGGGCGGGAGAGCAGAACGATCCCCAGGAGAGCCCCGGCCACGGCCCAGCGTCCCCTTCCGTACACCAGGGACAGGGCGATCGCCACCAGGCACATCAGGAACAGGTCGGAGTGGATCCAGAACACGTACGCGAAAGTCACCGAGGCGAACACCCAGGCCGCGACCCAGAGCGGAGCCGCCTCGCCGATCCGGCGCTGGAGCGCCCGGCCGGCCATCACCGACGCCACGGCGAGCAGCAGCGCGTTGGCCACGCCCGCGCCGCGGGTGGGGGAGAGGCGCACGAACGGGGCGATGAAGAGCGGGTAGGCCGCGGGCTTGCCGTAGATCAGGGTCTTGCCGTTGTCCGAGCTCTGGAGGATCAGCCCGTCGGGCGGCCGGCCCCACTGCGCCACGAAGCGGTCGTGGTCCTCGCGGGTGTATTCGAGATCGAAGTCCCAGGCGAGGCTCTGGGCCTCCATCAGGTAGGTGGCCTCGTCGCCGACGAACGAGGGCCAGTCGCGGCGGTCCAGCGTCGCGGCGGCGGCGAGCATCGCCGCGAGAAGGAGGCCCAGGATGGCCCAGGAGGTGCGCTTCATCGGGGCCGGATTGTACTCCCCTGTTACAATACGCGCCGATGAGCCAGCCCGTTCCGTTTGGAAAGACCCCCGTGCCCACTCCGGTCCCCGAGGAGGTGGAGATCAGCGTCCTCGTGCCGGTGCTCGACGAGGCCGAGACCGTCGGGGAGCTGGCGCGCCAGGTCGCGGACGTGCTCGACCGGCTCGGCCGCACGTTCGAGATCGTGTTCGTGGACGACGGCTCGTCCGACGGCACGCCCCAGCGGGTGCGCGAGGCGCGCGAGCGCGACCCCCGGGTCAAGCTGGTCCGCCTGCGCCGCAACTTCGGCAAGGCCGCGGCCCTCTGCGCCGGCTTCGACCACTGCACCGGCGCCATCCTCATCACCATGGACGGCGACCTCCAGGACGATCCCGAGGAGATCCCCCGCTTCCTCGCCAAGCTGGAGGACGAGGACCTCGACCTCGTCTCCGGCTGGAAGCGCCGGCGCCAGGACCCCGCGTCCAAGCGGCTCCCCTCGCGCCTGTTCAACTGGGTGACGCGCCAGCTCGCGCAGGTCGACCTCCACGACTTCAACTGCGGCTTCAAGGCCTACCGGCGCGAGGTCCTCGCGGAAATCGCGGTCTACGGCGAGCTCCACCGCTACATCCCGGTGCTGGCGAGCCGCCGCGGCTTCCTGGTGGGGGAGATCCAGGTCAACCATCTGCCGCGGCGCCACGGCCGCAGCAAGTACGGCTGGGACCGCCTCTACAAGGGGCTGCTCGACCTGATCACGGTCCTCTTCATCACGCGCTACACCCGCCGGCCGCTTCACCTGTTCGGCGCGCTCGGCCTGGGGTTCTTCATCGCCGGCTTCGCGATCGACACCTGGCTCGCGTACCTCTGGGTCTTCCACCACGAGGACCTCTCCAACCGGCCGCTCCTGCTGTTTGGCAACCTGCTGATCCTCTTGGGGATCATGGTGCTCACCACCGGGCTGATCGGCGAGATGATCACGTTCAAGAACTTCCGGCGCCGCGACAGCTACTCGATCAAAGAGTGGCTGGAATAACAGAGGCGGGGCGCCATGAATGTCGCCCCTACAAGCGAGCTCCGATCCTGCTTGTAGGGGCGTGATTCATCACGCCCCCTCATCACCTTGGACCTTCTCTTCCTCACCCAGACCTACCCGCGCTTCGAGGGGGACACCGCGGGCCCGTTCATCCGCGACCTGGCCCGCGGGCTCGTCCGCCTGGGCGACCGGGTGACCGTGCTCGCCCCCCACGCCGAGGGGATGCCGGCCCGTTGGGAAGACCAGGGCGTCGAGACGGTCACCTTCCGCTACGCGCCCGAGCGCTACGAGGTCCTCGGCTACGGCCGGAGCCTGGAGGCCGACGAGCGGGTCAAGGGCGGCGCGGCGCTCGCGGCTCCGCTCTATGCCCTCGGCCTGCTGCGGGCGATGCGGAGAACCCGGCGGTTCGACCTGGTCCATGCCCACTGGATCGTGCCCAACGGGGTGATCGCGGCTGCCTCCACCTCCATGCCTCTTGCGATCGGCCTCCACGGGAGCGACGTCTTCCTGGCCGAAAAGCCCGGAGTCCGAGCCGCCGCGGCCTGGGCGCTCCGCCGCTCCCGGCTGCTCACCGGCTGCTCTCCGGAGCTGGTGGACCGGGTCTGCGCTCTCGGCTTTCCCGAGGAGCGCTCGCGGGTCATCCCCTATGGAGTGGACGTGGAGACCTTCTCTCCGGGTCCGGGGCGGATCTGGCGCGAGCGTCTCGGAGTGCCGGAGGATGCCCCCCTCGTCCTGAGCGTCGGCCGGATGGCCACCAAGAAGGGGTTCCATGTGCTCATGGAGGCCCTTCCCGACATCCTGGCGTCCGGCGCGCACCTGGTCCTGGCCGGAGGAGGGGACCTGCTGCCGGAATTCCAGCGCCAGGCGTCCCGATTCGAGGGCCGGCTCCACCTGCCCGGCCCGGTGCTCCGCGACACGCTGCCGGACCTCTACCGGGCGGCAGACCTCTTCGTGCTGCCGGCGGTCCACGACTCCAGGGGCAATGTCGACGGCCTGCCCAACGTGATCCTGGAGGCGATGGCGAGCGGCCTGCCGGTGGTGGCGTCCGGGATCTCGGGCATCCCGCTTGCTGTCGAAGACGGGTGCACGGGCCTGCTGGTGCCGGAGCGCGACCCCGCGGCCCTCTCCGCGGCGCTCCGGAAGCTCCTGGCGGATCGGGAGCTGGCGCGGGAGATGGGGGAGCGGGGGCGGCGCAAGGCCGAGGCGGAGCTGACCTGGGACGCGGTTGCGTCGCGTTACCGCGAGGGCTACGAGGCCGCCTTGTCCATGCCAGGTTGATCCG
>JBJMGZ010000349.1:0-7772 GCA_045807605.1 Thermoanaerobaculia bacterium
GGTGCGGTCGTAGCACATGTCGCACTTCATCATCAGCTCGAGCTTCGTCATCATCTTCGGGATGCCGAACGGGCAGGCGAGCACGCAGTTGTTGCAGGCGATGCAGCGCGGCTTGAGCGCCGACTGCACCACGCCGTCCTCCCCCTTCTTGATCGCGTCGGCCGGACAGACCTCGGCGCAGGTGGGATCGTCGCAGTGCATGCAGATCGCGGGCACCGTGGCGATGCTGTTGCGCCGGTCCAGGTAGTCCACCGTGATCATGGGAACGCCGCGGTGGGTATCGCATTCGGCGCAGGCGTTGACGCACGCCTGGCAGCCGATGCAGCGCTCCGGATCGATGTAGAACTCGTAGCCGAACATCTACCCCACCACCTTGAGCCCGCCGCCGCCTGGACGTGGATACTCCGGCGTCAGCTCGCTCCGCACCCATTCCGGCGGGCCGGCGGCCTTGCGCAGGTTGCAGGCCGAGACCTTGTACTCGGGGATCTTGCTGCGCGGGTCGAGCGTGCGGTGCGTGAGCCGGTTGGCGCTCCTCCCGCCCGGCCAGTGGTAGGCGATGAACACCGTGTCCGGCCGGATCGTGCGCACCACCAGCGCCTGGAGCGTGATCTCGTCGCGGCGCGTGCCGACCGTGACCCAGTCGCCGTCCGCGATCCCGTGCTGCCCGGCCAGGCGCGGATGGATCTCCACCCGCGGATGCGGGAACTGGTCCACCAGCGGCCCGATGCGCCGCGTCTGCGTGCCCGAGAGGTACTGGCTCACCACCCGGCCCGTGGTCAAGTAGACCGGGAAGTCGCCGTCCACCGGATCGCCGCTCTCCCGCCACTCCGTGACCAGGAACCGCGCCTTGCCGTCCGCATGGAAGAAGCGACCGCCCTCGAAGAGCCGCGGCGTGCCGGGATAGTCCTCGCCGGCCTCGCTCGGGCAGGGCCAGAACACGCCCATCTGGCTATCGATCTTCTCGTAGGTGATGCCCGAGTAGTCCGCGGGTCCGCCCTTGCTCGCCTCGCGCAGCTCTTCGAAGATCTCGCGGCTGGACTCATAGGGAAAGTACTGCCCCTTGCCCAGGCGCCGCGCCAGCTCGACGTAGATCCGGCTGTCCTGCCAGGCGCTCCCGGGCGGATCCACGGCCTTCTGGATGTGGATCACCCGGCCCTCGGCGCTGCACACCACCCCCTCCTCCTCCTCGTGCAGGCTGCCGGCGAGCACCACGTCCGCGAGCTGCGCGGTCTCCGAAAGGAAGAAGTCCACCACGCCGAAGAACTCGAGCTTCTCCAGCGCCTCGCGCACGTAGCCGGCGTCGGGGAGCGAGACCAGCGGGTTGAAGCAGATCGAGAGCAGGGCCTTGATCTCACCGCGGTGGATGGCCTCCAGGATCTCCACGGCCGAGAGCCCGGCCTGCGGGATCTCCTCGGGCCGGATGCCCCAGACCCGCGCCACGTGCTCGCGCGCCGCCGGGTCGGCGATCGAGCGCTGGCCCGGCAGCTGGTCGCACTTCTGGCCGTGCTCGCGGCCACCCTGGCCGTTGCCCTGGCCGGTGATCATGGAGCAGGCCGCGCCCTCGCGGCCGATGTTCCCCGTGGCGAGCGCGAGGTTGATCACCGCCAGGCAGTTCTCCACCCCTTTCGACTGGTGCTCCAGGCCGCGCGCGTGCAGGAGCATGGCGCGCTCGGCCTCGCCGATCCAGTGCGCGGCCTTCTCGATCGCCTCGGGCGGCACGCCGGTCTTGCGCGCCGCGGTCAGCGGGTCGTAGGCCTGGACCGATTTCGCCACCTCGTCGAAGCCGACGGTGTGGGCGGCGATGAACTCGCGGTCCTCCAGGCCGTCGCGCAGGATCACGTGGAGCATCCCCATGAGCAGGGCGAGGTCGGTGCCGGGGCGCACCGGCAGGTAGAGATCGGCGTTCCTCGTGATCGGGGTCATGCGCGGATCGGCCACGATCAGCCGGCCGCCCGCGTCGCGCATCCGCCACAGGTACTGCGTGGTGATCGGCGAGCAGTCGGCCACGTTCGAGCCGATCACGAACGCCACCTGCGCCTTGGGGATGTCGCTCCACGGCATGGGCGAGCGGTCCACCCCGAACGCCAGCTTGTAGGCCGTGCCCGCCGAGACCATGCACAGGCGCCCGTTGTAGTCGATGTGCCGCGTGCCCAGGGCCACGCGCGCGAACTTGCCGAGGAGATAGGACTTCTCCGTGGTCAGTGAGGCGCCGCCGTAGACCGCCACCGCATCCTTGCCGTGGCGCTCCTGGATCTCCCGGATGCGCGCCACCGTGAAGTCGAGCGCCTCGTCCCACTGCGCCGGCCGGAAGCCCTGCGGCGTCCCCGGCGTTCGCATCATGGGCTGGAGGAGGCGGTCGGGATGGGCGCTCTGGAGGTAGCGCCGCACCCCCTTGGGGCAGAGCATCCCCTGGTTGAACGGGAACTCCTCCCAGGGCTCGAAGCCGACCACTTGGTTGTCGCGCACCTTGAGCTGGATGCCGCATTGCTGGCCGCAGAAGCAGCAGTGGGTCTTGACCAGGCGGTCGGGCGGGTTCTCCCGCTGCTCGTCGTAGCCGCCGGGCGGCGTGTAGTTGAGGTGCGGGCCGTAGCGGGCGATCAGCTCCGCGTACGGCAGGGGTCTCTCAGCCACGAGCGGTCTCCTTCGCTGTTTCCTTGAGGCGAAGCTGCGCGCTCGCGAGCGACTTGCGCTTGCACGCCGGGCAGAGCTCCTGCCAGCTTCCCGCCGGGCCGGGCATGCCGTAGTCGAAGCCCAGCTCCCGGAGAGCGAGCTTCAAGTCGTCCACGTGCATGCGCGAGCCGAAGCGCTCGCCGCAGCGCGCGCACTGCGCGCCCTCTCCCTCCTCGCCCGCCCGCTGGTAGAGCTTGACGCCGAGCTGGGCCGGGCGCTGGAAGATGTGGAAGAACTTCCCGAACGGCAGGAAGAGCAGCGCGGCGATCACGGTCACGGCGTGCAGGATCGACAGGAACTCGTAGAAGCTGCCGCGCAGGAACGACGTCGAAGCGGTGAGCGCAAGGCCGGTCACCGAGATCGCAAAGAGGAGGATCAACGGGAAGAAATCGCGCCCGAAGTCCTGCACGGCCTGCGCTCCCCGGTCGCGCATCCGCCGCCAGAGCGACAGCGAGATCCCGGCCAGCACCAGCACCGCCGCGACGTCGAGGCCGTGGAACAGCAGCCACGACCAGACCGTGCGGATGCGGAACGAGCCGGTGGGGAACCCGAACAGGTAGGTGACGTACCTCATCTGGTCCTGGCCCGCGCTGCCAAAATGGATCCAGCCGAACACCAGCGGAAACGTGATCGCGACCGCCAGGATGCAGCCCCAGAACAGGAGCTGGTGCATCCACCAGCGCAGCACCGAGCGCTCGCGGATGAACGTCTGGGCCGCCAGGTGGGTCCAGGCCAGGGGGAGCAGCCGGCCGAGGCTGCGCAGCGCGCCCTGGCGCCGCGCGAGCTGCCAGCCGCGCCGCCAGTAGATCTTCGTCGGCGGCTTCTGCAGCCAGACCCAGTAGTGGTAGACCACGCCCCAGGTGGCGAAGACCGTGGCGAACGTGTAGATCACCAGCGCCGGATCGAAGCTCTGCAGGTTGCGCGAGCCCACCACGATCGCGGCCACCAGCACGGCGGTCCAGAACGTGGCCCAGGCGCCGGCGCGGATGCGGTCGGCGGTGCGCGTCAGCTCCGGCGGCAGCGCCAGCTCCAGCGCCTCCTGGCGCGGCACGAACACGCGCCGGTTGATCCAGCCGAGCAGGAACGCGACGCCGGCGAGCAGCACGAACCCCGGCCAGATCACGCCCAGCCGGTCGCGGAAGAAGCCGAGGAGGAGCGGCGGGAAGAAGCCGCCGAGGCCGCCCATGGCCCCCACCAGGCCGGTCACCGTGGCGGTCTCGCCCGGGAAGTACTGCGGCACCAGCTTGAACACCGCGCCGTTGCCCAGCCCCAGGAGCGCCGCGCAGCCCAGCGCGCCGACGGAAAACGGCAGCATGGCCGGCCAGGTGAGCAGCAGGGCGAACGGCAGCACCCCGAGGAAGACGCCGGAGAGCACGCGCGCGCCGCCGATGCGGTCCGCGAGCCAGCCGCCCACCGGCCGCAGCAGCGTGGCGAGCACCACGAACCCCGCGGTGCGGAAGCCGGCGTCCGCGGGCTTGAGACCGAACTCGTCCCTGAGCAGCGTCGGCAGGTAGATGGCGAACGCGACGAAGCCGCCGAAGGTCAGGAAATAGAACAGCGACAGGACCCACGCGAGCGGCTGGCGCAGCACCCGCGCCATGCTTCCTCCCGCTCGCTTTGCCGCCACGGGAGCGTCGCGGGCCAGCAGGCCGAAGACCACGCCCCAGGCGACCAGCAGCACCGCCGTGCCGCGGAACACCGCCGGCCAGCCGAACGACGCCGCGATCAGCGGACCGAGGAACACCGCCGCCGACTGGCCGATGTTGCCGAGCCCATAGACCCCCAGCGCGCTCCCCTGCCGCGCCGCGGGCGTCCAGCGCGAGACGTAGCCCACGCCCACGGGGAAGCTCGAGCCGCCGATGCCGAGGAAGAACCCGATCGCCAGCAGGCCCGCGTAGCTCGCCGCCGCGGGCAGGAACCAGACCGGCACGGCCAGCAGCAGCATCAGGACGGCGAATACCCGGCGCCCGCCGAAGCGGTCCGCGAGCAGCCCCACCGGCAGCCGGCCCAGGGAGCCCAGCAGCACCGGCACGGCGATCATCAGGGAGGTCTGGGTGCCCGAGAGCGAGAACAGCTCGCGGAAGCGGGAGGCCGACGCGCTGATCAGCCCCCAGCCCGCGAAGCAGACCGCAAAAGAGACCGTGGCGAGGGCGACATGGCGCCCACCAGGCGAAGAGCTCATTGCTGTCCCGTTTCTATCACAGCGCGATGGACAGCTCTTCCTCCAGCTTCGTGGCGCGCGGGAAGACCACGTTGTTCTCCAGGTGGATGTGCTCGTGGAGCGCCTTCTCCAGCTCGGCAAGGCCGTGGTAGAGGCCGCGGAACGTGTTGCACGCGTCCTCCGGCGGGGTGTGGGCGTTGGTGATCTCGCGCAGCCGGGCGAGGAAGCGGGCCGCGACGTCGTGCTCGTGCTCCATCATGCCGATGGGGGCCTGGATCGAGCCGAACGGCGAGGCGGACAGCCGCTGGCCGTCCGCGGCCAGGGCCTCCAGCTTCTCGACGTAGGGGAAGAGCACGCGCTCCTCCTTGATCATGTGCGACTCCAGCTCCTCGCGCAGGCCGCGGAGGGTGGTGGCGAGATCCGCCAGCTCGGGATGCCGTGGCCCATGCGCGTCGAGCACCTTCGCCGCCATCTGGGACAGGCGCGGCAGCTCCGTCCGCAGGTCGGCGTGATAGCGGTCGACGATGAAACGGATGAGCTCGCCGAGCTTCGCATCGGCGCCGGGAATCTCGGTGGCGGAGGGCCCGCCGGCCATCTCCAGCTCCCGCTGCAGCTCGCCGAACGTCATCTGCTTCTCGGAGCAGGCCTCGGCGACCGGGCGCTTGCCGCCGCAGCAGAAGTCGATGCCGAAGCGCTGGAAGACGCGGATCGTGGCGGGGTTCTGGGAGGCGATGTCGGCGATGCGGGTCTCGGGCGTGATGTTCATGGGTGGTTCTCCTTTTCTGGGAGGGGAAGGTACCGCCTATCGGGGTGGCGGTCTTTGCGCTGGCGCAACCTTTGCCGCAACCCGCTAGACTCTCTCCCCGATGCCCACCACCCCCTACGACCGCCTCTTCGCAGGCTTCGCCCCCGGCGAGGGCGAGCGGGTGCTCGCCGCAGGCACCGTGCGGGTGCTGCGCCGCGGCGAGGTGCTCTTCCGCGAGGGCGAGCCCGCGAACGCGCTCTACCTGGTCGAGTCCGGCCGCGTGAAGCTCATCCAGGACAGCGCCGAAGGCCAGCAGGTCATCCTGCGCTACCTGGCGCCTGGGGACGCCTTCGCGGCCGTGGCCCTCTTCGAGCGCGCCACCTACCCGGTCACGGCGCAGGCCACCGAGCGCACCCGCGTCCGCGCCTGGTCGCGGGAGGTGCTCCCCGGTCTGGTGCGCGAGCATCCGCGCTTCGAGGCCAACCTGCTGCGCATCGTGTCGGCGCACACGCGCGAGGCCCTGAGCCGCGTGCGCGAGCTCTCCACCGAGCCGGTCGCGCAGCGCCTCGCCCGCACCCTCCTCCGCCTGGGCGACCAGGTCGGCCGCCCGCAGGACGACGGCTCGCTGCTCATCGAGCGGATCACCCAGCAGGAGGTGGCGGAAGTGGCAGGCGCGAGCCTCTTCACCGTCAGCCGCACGCTCGCCGACTGGCAGGGGCTCGGCATCGTCGAGACCGGCCGCGGCCGCTACCGCATCAAGGACGCCGCGCGCCTGGCCGGTCTGGCCGAGGGGAGCTAGATGCCGGCCGCCTGCTCGTAGCTCTCCCGGCAGACGTGGGAGTGGGGATGGTCCTCGCCGAGGGTGCGCTCGAAGATGTCGAGGGCATGGCGATAGAGGGCCTTGGCCTCGGAACACCGGCCGAGGCCGGCGAAGAGCGTGGCCAGGTTGTGGAGGGTCATGGCCAGGTCGGGATGGTCCGGCCCCAGGACTTTCCTCTTGATCTCCAGCGCGCGCAGGTAGAGGCGCTCCGAATCGGCCGCCTCGCCGCGGGCCTGGTGGATCGCGGCGAGGTTGTTGAGGTTGACCGCGATCTCATAGTGCTCCGGCCCGTACACCCGCTCGAACACGGCGAGCGCCTGGTGGTAGAGGTCCTCGGCCTCGGCAAAGCGGCCCTGGGCGTCGAGGATCGCCGCCAGCGCGGCCTTGTCCGCGGCCACGTCCGGATGGTCCGGCCCCAGCGCGCGCTCGCGGATCGCGAGGCCCCAGCGCGCGGGCGCCTCGCCCTCCGCGGCCCGGCCGCGCGCGTGCTCCAGCCCGCCGAGGTTGTGGTAGAGGCTCGCGGCTTCCAGATGGTCGTGGCCCAGGACCGCATCCACGATGGCCAGGGCGCGGTGGTAGAGCGGCCCGGCCTCGTCGTACCGGCCCTGGTACTTGTGGAGGATCCCCAGCCCGTTGAGCACGGCGGCGGTGTCGAGGTCGTCCGGACCGAGGGCCTCTTCCGCGGCCGCCAGGGCGCGGCGCAGGAGCTTCTCGGCCTCGCCGTACCGCCCGCCGTCGCGGCAGGCGTCCGCCTGCGCTTCCAGCGACCGGACCCGCAGCCGGCAGGCCTCGACGATCTCATCGCCCGGGGGCGCGGGCACCGGCACTTCGTCGATCTCGTGAGTCATGATCGCAGCCTCCCGGGCGATGGTCGTCCGCCGGGAGCGAAGGGAGAAGGAGGGAGGGCCCGGCTCTCTCACCTGACGATGCGGAAGGGGAGGCGGCGGCCGGCTACCTCGAAGCTGTAGTCGCCCGGCGCGAAGCGTGTGGAGTGGAGGCTCACGTTCAGGGATTCGTTCTCGTCGGGCTTCAGGCCTTCGCCGCGCCAGACCTCCCGCCCCTTGGAATCCCGCAGGACGGCGCGGTAGGACGGCTGGAGCGGCGAATCGACCGTCAGGGAGAAGACGAGCCAGCCGGGGGTCTTCGGCAGGAGCACGCGGGGGGGCTCGCCCTCGCCGCGCACCGAATCGAGAAAGGAGATGGGCACGTTCGTCTGCGGCTCGCGGGCCTCCGCGAGCTGCTGGTCGGCGCTGGCGCGGGCCTGCCGCTCGCGGTTGCGCTCGCGCCGGGCCGCTTCCAGCTCGGCGCGCAGCCGCTGCTCCGCCTCGGCCCCCGTACGGGAGCCAGTGGCCGATCGCTCGCGCTCCTGCTCCAGC
>JBJMGZ010000350.1:0-12440 GCA_045807605.1 Thermoanaerobaculia bacterium
AGAGGTACACGTACCGGCCGTTCAGCCTGAACCAACTGTTCATCATCAATTCAACCAGCCAGACCGCTCCGACCAGGAAAGCGCCCATCACGGTCTGGGCTCCCGCCAGAGCTCCGGCGGTTCCCAGGGCGGCCAGGGACAGGGTTGGCAGGAACCAAACCAGTTGCACGCGGAACAGGCCCCCGAGCGGCGACAGATCGATGCCCAATGCCCCCACGAAGAGCTGAAAGACGAGCGCGCAGGCCGCCTGAACGGCCAGGATCAATCCCACGCGTGCCAGCAGGGTCTGCTCGGCCCGGACCGGCGTGGAGAAGCGGAGCTCCAGCGCCGGATCGTCGAGCACGCCGTAGGCAGCCAGGATGCCGCCGATCAACGGCACGATGAACCCCAGGTAGGCGCGCGCGATGCTGAAGCGGGCCACGGGATTGGGCAGGATCAGGATGATGACGATGAAGAGCGCCAGGAACGCCAGCGGAAACCACAAAGAGTCTCGGCGGTAGGTGAGCCAGGAATACTTGAGGGCAGCGCCTTTCATGGTCCGGTTCTCAAGCGCGGCGGGCCAGGTAGCCGAGATAGCGATCGAGCAGGAACAGGGCCGTGGCGCTGCACAATCCCAACACTGCCAGATTCGCCACGGCGTCGGCCCGCGAGACCTGGTTTCCGAAAAATCCTTGCTGAACGAACATCCCGCTGGGCGTCAACAGCGTTCCGTTCAGAGTCGGGAAGAGCTTCGGGGGGATGAAGTTCGCCCAGAACCAGTAGCCGGTGAAAAGAATCTGGTAGATGCTCAGCGGCATGACCGTGGGGCAGGCCAGGGAGAACGCCACGACAAAGGCGAACGCCGGCACGGTGATGGCGAGGAACGCCACCGGCACTGCGTAGAGCATGCTGGCGTGCGCCCGCCCGATCGCGGACATGAAGGCCGCGATGCCCATCACCCAGAGGAACAAGGGGAACAGGGACGAAGCGAGCGACCCCAGGTACTTCGTGAGGACGTAGGCGTGGCGGCTCAGGGGAGTGCTGTCCTGAAGCTCCCGCAGCCCCAGCCGGAAGTCGCGCCGCACGCGATCCGCCGACAGGATCCCCGCCACGACCGGAAAGAACACGTTGCACGCGAGGAGGAAGCGCCCCGCCACCTGCCAGACCTCGCGCTTCGCGATGACCTCCCCCTTGACCATCTCGCCGAGGGGAGGAGGGGAGAACAGCAGCACGGTGTGGAAGACGAACAGCAGGCCATAGGCGATCCAGAGACCCTTGCGGCGAAGGGACATGCTGATCTCGTGGCGAAGAATCCCGGAAAAGGTGCGCATCATGGGTGGCCTGTGGAGCGGATAACGACGGCGGGAGGGGATTCTTACGTCCCTGGCCCCCCCGCAGTCCTGGTAAACTCCCCCGAAATCACGGAAAACACGGGGGCAAGAGCATGAAAGCGATGACGACGGATGGCCGCGAGATCGACTTGAATCCCGACACGCTGGCCGGATTGAAGATGCGTCTCCGTGGGCAGGTGTTGGTGGCCGATGACGCTGGCTACGAGGAGTCGCGGACGGTCTGGAACGCAATGATCGACAGGAGGCCCGCGGTCGTCGTGCGCTGTCTCGGCGTCGCCGACGTGATCGCGTGCGTGCAATTTGCGCGCGAGCAGGATTTCCTGCTCTGCATGAAGGGTGGAGGGCACAACATCGCGGGCCTCGCCATCGCGGACGGCGCGCTGATGCTCGACATGTCGCTCATGCGGGGTGTCTGGGTGGACCCGGGGAGCAAGATCGCCCATGCGCAGGCGGGCTGCCTGCTCGGCGACGTGGACCGCGAAACGCAGGTGCATGGGCTCGCCGCCGTCCTCGGCTTCGTCTCGCAGACCGGCATCGCGGGGCTCACCCTGGGCGGCGGGTTCGGCTACCTGACGAGGCGCTGGGGCTGGACTTCGGACAACGTCGCCGGCATGGACGTGGTGACCGCCGACGGGCGGCTGGTGCGGGCGAGCAGCGACGAGAACGCGGATCTCTACTGGGGGCTTCGCGGCGGCGGCGGCAACTTCGGCGTCGTGACCGGCATCGACTACCTGCTCTACCCGGTCGGTCCGGAGATCGTCGGCGGCCTGGTGGCCTGGCCTCAAAGCGAGGCGCCCAAGGTGCTCGAGCTCTACCGGACCCTCGCCGAGCAGGCGCCGCCGGAGCTCACGCTCGTCACGCTCATGCGCCCGGCGCCGCCCGCGCCCTGGCTGCCGAAGGACATGCACGGCAAGCCGATCATCGCCATGCTCGCCTGCTACAGCGGGAAGCCCGAGGAGGGCGAGAAGCTCGTCGCTCCCATCAAGTCGTTCGGGAAACCGATCGGGGATGTGCTCGTGCGCCGGCCGTACGCGCAGATGCAGGCCCTGCTCGACGCGACGCAGCCGAAGGGCCGGCGGTACTACTGGAAGAGCGAGTACCTGCCGCGCATCGAGCCCGCTCTCTGTGAGAAAGCCATGGAGCACGCGGCGAGAATCCGGTCGCCGCACTCGGCCGTGATCCTGTTCCAGATCGGCGGCGCTCTGAACGGGCTTGCGGAAGAGCACTCTCCCGTCGGCAACCGGGAGGCGCGCTACGTGCTGAACGTGGCGGGCTCGTGGGAGCAGGCGGGCGACGACGCCGCGAACCTCGGGTGGGCGCGCGATGCCTGGAACGACATGAAGTCGTTTTCGACCGGCGGCACGTACATCAACTTCCTGACGGAAGACGAAGGTCCGGAGCGCACGAAGGCAGCGCTCGGCAAGGGGCTCCAGCGGCTCGCCGAGGTCAAGGCGCGCTGGGATCCGCAGAACGTGTTCCGCACGAACCGCAACATCGCGCCGATCTGAGAGACGGCGCAGGGTAACAACTCCCGCTCACCTCTCGCCTGAGCATCCAGAGTCGAATCGCCAGGCATCCGGACGGTCTGCCGCGTGGGCAGGCCCTCCGGGGCTTGGAATCGGATCACTTGGAAAGGGAGGCCGGCATGGGCAGGATCATCGGACTGGCGGCTTGGATTGCTTTGGCTCTCGTGGGTCTGTTCTCGATCGTCGATCTCGGTTTCGGTCCCATCGTCATCTGCAAACAGTGCGGCAGCGGGCTGAACCTGGGGATCGGCATCCTGCTGGTCGCGCTTTCGGTGGCGGCGATTGCCACCAACCGCGGCGCCACGGCCGCCGGCCGGTAGACCGCGGCGGCTTCGAGGGAGCGCCGGATGGAGCTGCGTGATTTCATCCGCTGGTCGGTGCCCGTCCGCGCGTCCGTGATCGGATTTTTCGCGGCCTTCGTCCTGCTCGACTTGACCAGGCCGGTTCTTCTGCTCTTCGGCCTCGTGGACCTCGCCTGCGCCGGTTGGACTGCCTGGGCGCTCAGGACCGAGAGGCCTTCGGGGCTGATTGGCAATCCGACTCTCAATCAGCCCCGAGCGTGAGGGCCGGCCGGCGTCAGTCCGCCTTGACCTCGAGGACGTACTCGCCGAGCAGCTCGGTGCGGTCGGGGCTCAGGCCCTCGATCCGGAGACGGTAGCGCCCGGGGCCGAGGCCGGAGAGCGCGAGCGTCGTCCCGGCGTCGCCCAGGAGGGACCTGCCCGGCCGGCGGCCGGTCCAGAGCATCTTGCCGGCCTCGTCCACCAGCTCGAAACGGTATTCGGCAAAGGCCGGATGATCCGACGTGTCGACCGCGAGCCGGACGCGGTCCGCCTGCCGCACGGGGTTCACCGCGCCTCCGCCGCGCAGGAAGCCGTCGCCGGGCTCCTGCCCGCGCAGCGAGAACCGGGGGGCGGCGGAGAGGTCGATCTGCCGCGCCCCGGCGGAGATCCGGTCGTGGCCTCCTGCTGCCCGCGGGGTCCGGCGCAGCTCTTCGAGCGCCGTGGTCAGCTCGGCGATCCGGGCTTCCAGCAGATCGGTGGCCCGGGTGTCCGGCTTGCTGCCGGTGAGGACCTGGATCTGGCCGCGCGCGGCCTGGAGCTGGCGCTCGCTCTCGGCGAGGGAGCGCTGCGCCGCGGCGAGCGCCGATTCGCGCTCTTCCAGCCGCCGTTCGACCGCCGCCAGCCGCTTGCGCTCCTGCCGGATCGTGACCGCGGACCAGGCGGAGAATCCGATCGCGGCGAGCAGCAGGGCGGCCGCCGCGTAGTAGAGGAAGGAGGGGAAGGGCCGCCGCCGGGGAGGGAGCGCGGCGACCGGCCGGACAGCGGGCTCTTGCCGGGGGAGGCTGCGGACGAGGGATTCCCAGGCTTGCTGCTTCAGAGGCTCGGGGCCGGTCTCGACGGCTCCGGCCGCCCCCGCCTCGAAAGCCCGCAGCTCGCGCAGCAGCCCGGTACAGCGGGGACAGAGGGACAGGTGGTCCTGAAGCGCCTCGCGCTCCGCCTCGGGCAGCCTGCCCTCGCGGTAGGCGATCAGGCGCCTGGTGCCCACGTGCCGCCCGGCTTTCAGGTCATCGTCGCTCTTCTCGTCCACGATGCCTCCTCACAGATCAAAGTCAGCAAAGGCTTCTCCCAGCTCCATCTGCAGGCGCTTGCGCGCCTTGAACAGTTGGACCTTGACCGTCGAGGGCGAGAGCTGGAGGATCCCGGCGATCTCATCATAATCGAGGTCCTGCAGCACCCGCAGCCGCACGCAGCGCCGCATCTGGGGCGGCAGGTCCTCGATGGCCCGGGTCAGGAGCTCCCTCATCTCCTTGCCGAGCAGCTGCCGCAACGGCTCCGGCGTGTGCGCGCTCCCTCCGGCTGCCAGGGCCGGAGAGTCCCCATCGTCGTCCCCCTCCAGAGGGACTTCCTGGCCGGCCCGCTTGCCCGCCGCCCGATGACGCAACGCTTTGATGGCTGTGTTGGCAGCGATCCGGAAGAGCCAGTGTTCCCACCGGGACTCCCCCCGGAACGCCTCAATGCCACGATAGACCCGAAGAAACGTCTCCTGGATTAAGTCCTGGCACGCCTCCGTCGAAAATCCCCGGTGCTCGAAGAAGCGGAAGAGGGGCCAGTAGAAGCGGTCGAACAGGAGGCGGAAGCCCTCTTCGCGGCCGGTTTCCTCGCGCAGCCGCTCAAGGATCGGCTCGATCGGCTCGTCCTGGCGGCTCATCGCCAGTCGCCGAAGAGCTCGAAGGCAGCCCAGAAGAACGGGGCCGAGGCCTCCGTTTCGATCGTTTGCCCGCTGGCGGTGGCGAGCTGGACCGGTTCGCGGATCAGCTCGATCTGGGCGGCGCGCAGGGCCTGGTCCTTGGGGAGGCCGGCCGCGAGATGGCGATGGAAGCGCGCCATCAGCTCGGCGGTGACCTGGTCGGCGACGCTCCAGAGGCTCGCGACCACGGAGCGCGCTCCGGCGTACTGGAAGGCGCGGGTGAGCCCGATCAGGCCCTCGCCGGAGAGCTCCCGGCCGAGGGCGGACTCGCAGGCCGAGAGCACCACGAGGTCGGCGTCGATGCGGACGCTCTCGAAGATCTCCCAGACCTGGAGCAGGCCGTTCTCCCTGGTGATCCCGCGGCCCGGGGCGAGCTTCTCCGGGATGGTCAGGACCAGGGCGGAGTCGAGCGGCGAGCGGTCGTCGGTGTAGCCGTGGGTGGCGAAGTGCAGGATGCGCGCGCCGCGGATGGATCTGGCGCGCTCCTCGGTGGCCTCCTCGCCCAGGTAGACGCTCGCTCCGGGGTAGATGCTGGCGATCTGCTCGACCTCGCGCCGGCTGTAGGGCAGGCTCGACCAGTCGAAGCGGCGCAGCCCGGGGCTCAGATCGCTCTTCGCCTGCATGTCCTTCGGGAAGCGCGGGTCTCCGAAGGCGACGAGCCCCGCGGAGACCGGCGGCATTGCGGAGGCGCGAAGGGTCCCGTAGACGGTCAACGACAGGGCGGTGTGCACGGGCTTGCGCTCGATCAGGAAGCGGCCGTCGTCGCCCGCCAGGGCGCCGAAGGGGAGGCGGTGCAGCGGACCGTCGGGGAGGATCAGCACCCGCTCGCTGCGCTCCACGAGGTCCGCCACCGGCCCGATCAGCTCGCGGTAGAGGCTCGCGGCGGGCTTCTGCTGGGAGCGGACGCGCTCCAGGAAGACCTCCACCTCGCGGCGCAGCTTCTCCTCGCCGACCGGCAGGGTCTTCCATTGCAGGCCGCCCTCGCGGGTGAGGGCGAAGAGGTCGGTCCTGTCCTTGCCCACGCTGTAGGAGAGCGCCAGCGTGCCGGGGTCGAGCGCCGCGCGGGCGGCGTCGAGGTCGAGGGGGCGCGGCTGGCGCAGCTCGGCGAGGCGCGGCGAGGCCTCGCGGATCTCGGCGGCGATCCGGTCGCGCTCCTGGCGCAGGCGCAGCAGCTCGCTCTGCAGGGCCTCCCGCCTCGGGGCGGCGTCGGCCGGGGTCGCCGCGAGGTCGCGCAGGGCACGGTCGTAGCGCGCGGCGTTGTCCCGCCGGGCGCGCTCGAGGCCGGCGGGCAGATCGCCGCCGAAGCCGAGCTCGCGCTCCGCGAGGAGCCGCAGGAAGCTGCGCGCCCGGGAGCGCTCCACCAGGTGGAACGCCGCCGCGGCGTTCCCGCGCTCCAGCTCGAGCTCGATGGCGTCGCGGTAGATCGCCTCGTGCCCGGCCCGGAAGGTGGACTGCAGCTCCTGCGATCCTCCCACTCTCTCCGTCTGAGCCTCCAGCTCGTCGACGGCGCGGGCCAGGAACAGGCCGGCCTGATCGGGGCGGCCCGCGCGGCGGTGGAGCGTCCCGATCTGGCGGAGCGTCTCGGGCTTCTCGATCGAGGCCGGCCCCCATTGTTCGAAGAGCGCGAGGGCCTGCTGATAGAGGTCCAGCGCCGCGCTCAGGTCGCCGCGCGCCTCGGCCACCAGGCCCAGGCCGTTGAGGATCCGGGCCTCGTCGGTTCGGCTGGGAAGCCGCCGGCTCAGCTCCCGGGCTCGCTGGTGGAGGCGCCACGCCTCGTCCAGGTCGCCCCGCAGGCGCGCGATCACCCCCAGGGCGTTGAGGCTGCCCGCGACGCCGATGCCGTTGGGAGAGGCCTTCTCGGAGATCGCCAGGGCGCGCTCGAGGTAGCCCCGCGCCGCGTCCAGATCGCCGCGGTCCCGGGCCACCATGCCGAGATTGGTCAAGGCGACGGCGGTCCCGACGCTTCCGGGAGCCAGCTTCTCCCGGATGGCCAGGGCGCGCTGGAGCGCCTCGACCGCGGCATCCGGGTCGCCGAGCAGCCGGAGCATGAGACCGAGCCGTCCGAGGTTCGTCGCCATCTGGATGCTGCCGGGAGCCCGGCGCTCCAGGATCTCCTGGGCGCGCTGGAGCGCCGCCGCGGCCTCGGCGTAGCGGCCGCAATCCATGGCCTCCAACGCCAGGTCGCTCTGGATGTTGGCCATCTCCAGGCTGTCGCGCAACCCGTGCTCCAGGATCGCCAGGGCGCGCCGGATGTGCCCGGCCAACGCTTCCGTGTCCCCGCTGTCGACCGCCAGCATGGCGAGATGGTGCAGGCTGTCGGCGACCTCGACGCCGTCCGGCGCGAGGCGCTCGCGGATCGCCAGGGCCCGCTCCTGGATCTGCTGCGCCTCGTCCAGCCGGCTCTGGAGCCGCACGACGTTGCCCAGCCGGGCGAGGGTGGCGGCGACCGGCAGGCTCTCCCCCCAAGCGGCTTCTCCCGCCTCCAGGGCCGCTCGGAATCCCTCCTCGGCCTGCGCCAGCCGGCCCGCGTATTGATCGCTCTCGGCCTGCGCCTCCAGGGCCGCGACCCGGGCCTGTGCGTCCGGCGGCTGCGCCAGGGCGGGAGCCAGGCCGAGGAGCGCGGTCAGGGCGAGCGCGAGCTGATGTCGTGGCTTCATGGTGGGAGGTTTCGGCTCATCAGATTGGCTTCGATGTGAATTATAGAGCTGGATCCTCATCAGACCGGTTGTAACTGAGACCCTGCCGTGAGTCTACAACGCGGCCGTAAACCGCGGCCGGGCGCCGGGGTCTCTTTGGGTAGCGCGGTTCCGAGGACCATCGAGAATGCCGGCAGGTTGCGAGGCCCGCGCTGACAACGAAAACCTTTTCGGGTTCGAGGAGGCATACGATGAGAGCACCACGCATCCATGTACTGGCATTGTTGCTGTTCGCCGGTTTCACGAGCCTGGCCTGGGCCCAGGGGGGCGAGGAGATCGTCAGCCGCGATTCCCGCGGAGTGCCCACGTTCGTGCGGGGCGAGCTCGGCACGCTCGGTACGCTCGGCGGTGGCGAGCGGGGGGCCGCGGCCGTTCAATTCCTGCGCGAGATCACCGGCCGCACCTTCACCGGCGCGGCTCGCTGGTCGTCCGGCACCCCCAGATCCACCGCGCCAAGAACCGCAGGACCTACACCGCGAACGGTGGCTTCAGCCTGCCGGGCACGCTGCTGATCACCGAGGGCGGCTCCTCCTCGGACCCCATCGCCCAGGCGGCCCACGACTACGCCGGCTCGACCTACGACTACTACGCGGCCCGGTACGGCCGCGACTCGCTGAACAACGCGGGCATGACGCTCATCTCGACCGTGCATTACGGAGAGGTCAACAACGCCGGCTGGACCGGCTCGCAGATGGTCTACGGCGACGGCGACGGCTCCACCTTCGGTCCGTTCTCCTACGGCCTCGACGTCGTGGCCCACGAGCTCACCCACGGCGTCACCCAGTACACCTCCAACCTGACCTACCTGGGCGAGTCGGGCGCGCTCAACGAGGCCATGTCGGACATCTTCGGCGCCGCCACCGAGGCCTACTTCCGCGGCCTCAGCTCCAACACCTGGAAGGTCGGCGAGGACATCTACACGCCGGGAACGCCCGGGGACGCCCTGCGCTACATGAACAACCCGACGCTGGACGGCGCGTCCCGTGACTACTATCCCAGCCGCTACACGGGCAGCGCGGACAACGGCGGCGTGCACTGGAACTCCGGCATCGCCAACCTGGCCTTCTACCTGATCGTGCAGGGCGGCACGCCCGGGCACCGGGAGCTGCAGCAACTACTGGACGGACGTCTACTTCGATCAACAGGCCACGGCGCGAGGTAAGATGGGCGGATGCTGTCGGCAAGACTTCTTCGTACGTCCACCCTTGTCCTCCTCACTCTCTCCGCCGCGGCCGCGCAGGCCGCCACGCTCGCCGAGCGCGCCGCGGCGATCGACGCTCCCGCCCGCGGCGCCGAGGTGAAGCTCGCCGGACCGCTCCAGGTCGGCCGCGCCGAGATCGTCCCGGCGGCGGGCACCCGGGTCCGCACTCTGTTGGCCGGCGGCGTTGCCTGCGGGCTCGCCGTCGAAGGGCCGGCGCAGCTGCGCTACCGCGTCGAGGACCGCTTCAGCGTCCCGGTCGCCGAGCGCAACGTGCGCCGGTTCTCGACGCTCAAGACGAAGCGCGACGGCGAGCGGCTGGAGATCTCCCTGCCGCTCGACGGTGCCGTGCTCTGGGGCTGGGGGCTGGGGCAGACGGGCGAGACCGCGGGGAGCGGCGCCGGGCTGCCGGACTGGGCGGCGAAGCTCCTCGCCGGACGCCGCTTCACGCCGCCCTCGCACGACCTGCTGGCCGCCGAGGCGAACGGGCTCGAAGGCGCGCGCTATGCGCTCCTGCGCGGCAACCTGATCGACCTGCTCCTCCACGTCGATCCCCGCACCCGCGAGGAGAACCTCTACCGCCTGGCCAAGGGGACCGATCCCGGGCAGAGCTTCCGCGAGGGGATCTGGCCGACCGGCCTGGTGGCGCAGCCGGTCGGGCGCGCCTGGTGGGACCGGCCGCCGGCGGAGCTGATCGCCGAGCACGAGCGCATCGCGGTCGAGAACCCGCGCGGCGAGATGGTCCGGATCGTCAGCCAATCCCGCCTGCGCGCGCAGCGCGCCGGCACGGCCGTCTGGCAGGCGGACCTCCTCGACCGGATCTACGACGACGGGGGGCTGCGGCACCTGGTCACCATCCGGAGCGTCCAGGTCGACGGCCGCGCCGCCGATTTCCTCCATCAGAACGACGAGCTGCTGGTGGCGCTCGGCCGGCCGCTCGCCGGCAAGGAGACGGTCGAGGTCGAGGTCACCTACGACGGCGCTCTCGCGCAGCGTCCCTCCGGCAACTCGTACTGGGTGCTCGGCACCGAGCCCTGGTATCCGCGCCAGAGGCTCGAGGGCGAGCTGGCCACGATCGAGATCACCGTCGACGTGCCCGAGGGCCTGACGGCGTTCGCCTCGGGGACGGAGGTCTCGCGCACGGTCGAGGGAGGCCGGCGCAAGCTCTCGACGAAGCTCGAGCGGCCGATGCAGTTCGCCGTGGTGACGGCCGGCAAGTACCGGGTCCTCGAAAAGACGCAGGACGGGGTGACCTGCCGCGCCGCGACCTACGCCCTGCTCAAGGAGGACGCAGCGCGCGACGCGATCGACCGCTTCTTCATCGGCCGCCGCTTCTTCGAGGACCTCTTCGCCGAGCCCTATCCCTTCCGCGACTTCGCCATCGTCGAGATCAGCGAGTGGGGCTTCGGCCAGGCGCCGCCGGGCATTCTCTTCTTTTCCAAGGAGTTCTACACCGCGCCGGTGGAGCGGCGCACGCGCCGGTACTTCCAGGGCCTGAACGCGCGCTTCTTCCACGAGGTGTCGCACGGCTGGTGGGGCCACGTGGCCAAGATGGGCTCCGCGGACGAGGCCTGGATGATCGAGGCGTTCGCCGACTACACCGCGGCGCTGGCGGTCTGGTATCTGTACGGCAAGGGGCGCGGCGACTACGAGCTCAACGAGATCATCAAGGATTGGGTCAAGGAGACCGGCGAGCTCCGCCCCGGAGCCAGCCTCTACCTGACCAACCGCCTCGCGCTGCACGACGAGCGCGACGTGGACGACTTCCTCCGCCTGCGCTATGCCAAGGGGCCGCTCGTCGTGCACGCCCTGCGGCTCGAGCTGCGGCGCCAGAAGGGGAGCACCGCCGAGGGCGACCGCGCCTTCACCGATCTCCTGCGGGGATTCCTCAAGCGCAACCGCTACGGCCACACGACCACCCGCGATCTGGTGCAGGAGCTCGACAAGCTCACCGGCGGCGACTGGCAGCCCTGGTTCGAAAGGTTTGTCTACGGGACCGAGATCCCGCAGCTGCCCAGGTAGCCGGAAGGACCAAAAGGACTTAACCCGAATTCGGAGCGCGCTTCCCGGATTTATCGCGATGTGCCTGGAAATTGGAGCGCCAAATCCACAAACAGAGGTCTGCGGCGGGATTTGGCGCATGCTCCACGGAATTTGGCCGGATGTCGAGGAAATCTGGCGCGCCAGATCCGGCGGACAGAGGTCTGCAAGGCGAGGTTGGCGCGCCAAATCTGCAAGCAGAGGTCTGCGGCAGGATTTGGCGCATGTTTCGCGTGATTTGGACGAACGTCGAGGAAACCTGGCGCTCCAAATCCGGTTGACAGAGGTCTACGAGGGAATTTGGCGCTCTGCATCCGGCTGAGGGTTGTCTGCGAGCGGATTTGGCGCTTCAAATCCGGTCGCGGCGCTCTACGGGCGGATTTGCTGCTCTGAATCCGGCCGGCCGAGGTCTACGAGCGGATCCGGCGCGCTGCATCCGGCCGGTCGATGTCTGCGGGGGAGCTTGGAGCTTTGCGAGGAGATTTTCCGCCTTGACGTCGGCGCCCGCGCCTCGATCGCCGCCTCCGGGGTCCGTCCACCTGATCCCGGACGTCAACGGCTACTTCCAACAAGCCGCTCCAAACGCTTTGGGGCATCCTCCCGTATAAGCCTCCAGTTGTGCAAGGAGGAGAGGGATTCGTCTAGAAAGGTGAAGGGAATGACCTGCTCTTGGTACAACGTAGTCGCAGTGAGGTTCCCGTGGTCGATTTCCGTCGGCGCCAAGGAGGCGTTGGACGGTTTACCCCCAAAGAGGGGAAGGAGCTCTCTATGAGCAACGTTCCGGAGTACACGAAGAAGGTGACGGGGTGGGATGTGACGACGTCGGAGTTGGAGGTGCGCAAGGAGGAGGTCCCGCATCTGGACGCACACCGGGTCCAGTTGGAGGGGATGAGCCGGCGCTTCAAGGAGCTGAACCAGCAGTATCTCTCCTTGGCGGCGCAGCGGCTGGAGTTTTCCGAGGAGATGCGCAAGCTTCTCCGCAAGGGCGAGACCCTGGCCGACTTCCTGCGCACGGGGGTGCGGCAGCACTACGGGGTCGACAGCGACGTGCTGGTCGCCTTCGGCCTGGTGCCGACCCCGCGCCGGACCCGGGCGACCCAGCGGAAGGCTGCGAAGCTCGCCGCGGAGGTCCCGGTGTCCGGGCAGCCCGTGGTTCCTGAGACTGCGAAGTAGCCAGTCACCGGGGGGCGCGCTGCCGGTCGCCCCCCGGCCTTTTTCTCCCGCCTGCCGAATCACTTCTATGGAACCCGGTAGAGATGCAGGGCATGGCTCGCGCTCCGCGGGTCGAAGGTGGAAGAGGATCGGCTCGGATTGCTCCGGGAGCTGGAGCTGGCGCACGGCGTCGTAGAGCGCTCGGCGCAGGGCTTCGGAGTAGGGGGCGCGGTCGAGGTCGGGGATGTCG
>JBJMGZ010000351.1:0-5139 GCA_045807605.1 Thermoanaerobaculia bacterium
GAGAGGATCGGGCACCTCAGGGGGCAGCTCGACCTCAAATCGGGCGCTTCCGACCCGTGGCGCGAGCGCCTCCGGGAACGCAACTGGCGACCGTGAAAGCCTGGCTTCTCGATACCGGCCCGATCGTCGCCTATCTCGACGCCTCGGAGCCCGACCATCGCCGCGTCGCGGCCCGGCTGGATTCCTACAGAGGACAGCTCTACTCCACGAGTGCGGTGATCACCGAGGCCATGCACTTGGTAGCCGGGGTACGCAGAGGTCCCTCCCTGCTGGCGGAGCTCGTCGCGGAGAGCGGGGTTCAAATCCTGGATTTCAGCAGCGCGGCCTGGTTGGCCGAGGCCGCTCGAAGGATGGAGAAATACGCCGACCTGCCGATGGACTTCGCTGACGCTACTCTCGTGCTCCTCGGCGAGCACATCGAGGTCTTCGAGGTGCTGACTCTCGACCGACGCGGTTTCTCGGTGTTCCGGTCGTCAGGGGGCAAGCCCTTCTCGATGGTTCTTGACCTGCCGGACTCCGGAGGCTGACTCTCAGCGCTCACTCTCTCGTGGCGAGCGACCGGCACGGCTACGTCAGCTCGCTCGACAACCAGTAGATCGTGGGGACGTTCGGCGGCACGAGCTAGCCAATACCTGATGTGTGCGGCGCGCTTTCCGGGGACCCGTGAGCCCCGAAGGGGCGCAGGCATAAAGCCTGGGGCTTCAGCCCCAGGTTGGGCGCCTCCCCATTTTCCATGAAGCCCCGAAGGGGCGTAGGCATGGGCCAGGGGCGCGAGCCCCGCAGGGGGGTGGTGGGCTCCCGGGCTGGCCGCCCGGGCCAATGCCTGCGTCCCTTCGGGACTTGAGAGACCATGGGACTCCCCCACCTGGGGCTGACGCCCCAGGCTTTATGCCTGCGCCCCTACCGGGGCTTTCTCCGGTCAGACGGCTTTCGAGACGCCTCTCAGACCTCAGGCGTCACGGGGGATTCAGCCTTGCCCACTCCGCTCGCCGAGCAGGGAGCGCAGCCGCTCAAGCTCCGCCTCCGCCGCCTCGGCGCGCTCGCGCTCGGAGTCGAGCCGGGCCTGCGCCTCCTCGGCCTGAGCCAGCGCCGCTTGCGGGACCATGCGGCCGTCGGCGTCGAAGAGCCGCAGCCAGTCGCCTTCCAGGCCCGTGTGCGGATAGACGAGCCAAGCCATCCCATGCCAGACGCCGAGGTCGAATCCGAGCACCTCGCTGTGGAACCGTCCGCGGCTGTTGAGCTGCATGGGCTGGTAGCTCTCGCCAGCCAGGCGGTAACCCTCCAGGATCCACGGCCGGTCGAGGTCGTAGAGGAAGTACTCCCGGGTGCGGAAAACCCGGGCATACAGATCCATCTTGTCCTTTCGGTCCACCTTCTCCGTGGACGGGGAGAGGAATTCCACGATCAGGTCGGGCAGACGGCCGCCCTCCCACCAGGAGACCCAGCCCTCGCGCGCATGCCCCGGCACGCCGTTCACGAAGAAGAAGTCCGGCCCGCGGAAGTAGGGCCGCTTCGCCGCCACGTCCCGGGCCTGCTCCAGGGAGTAGTAGACGAAGACGTTGCCGGAAGCATAGAAGTCGGGACGCCCGCGCTCCCACATGGCGCGGGCCGTTACATCCCGCAACAGGTATAGCTGCCGCACGTCAGCTTCGGTCTCCATCGGCTCTCCGTCGTCGAAGACGAGCTCGAAGGGAAGGGGCTCGAGGGCCGAGAAGGCTGGCTGGCTCATGGCAGGTCTCCCGTCGGAGTCGTTCGCAGGAGAAACTTTATCCGGTCCGCCCGCGAAATGGAAGGGGAATGTCGGTGTCCTCCTTCGTCGAAGCTCCGTCGAAGGATAACACGGCGCGGAGCGGGGTCCTTCAGCTCCCCGGAGCCTCCCGCACGTAAAGCGCCTCCCAATGCGGCCTGCCCTGCCGGACCTGGTGGATGCGGCCCATGCGGCTGAGCCTCCGGAGAACCACCGACACCTGGCCGGGCTCGACCGGCTGGCGCAGGCGGTCGCCGAAGTGCCGGTTGACCTCTTCGCAAAGGGTGACGGGGCCGAAGCGCTCCCTGGCCCCCTTGGATTTCAGGATCAGGTCGACCATCCGGCCGAGCCTGGGGCGGGAGGCGGACCCCAGGTCGGCCTCCTCGCGCGCCGCGGCCTGGACCGCCGGCTCCTCGGCGACGTCCAGGGCCTCATCGGCGGCGGCCCGGAACGCCTCCAGGCGGCGGCGGATGTCCTCCAGCCGGGCCGCGTGCCCGCTCCGCTGCCCGCGATGGTGCTCCTCGCGGCCGGCATGGAACTCCTCGCGCTCCTGGTGAAACGCCGCCTGGGTCTCCAGCTTCTCCAGGACATCCGCGATCGAACGGTCGGTCTTCATGGCTCTCTCCGTGCCGCGAAACCGGAGCAAGAGGCGGCTCCCGCCTCGCACCGGCCTCGCTGAATGGGACGATTCGCGGCGCAGAGTACAGGATTGGCGGCGCCAAGGCAACCGAGAGCCGCGACTTGCTTCTATTTCGCGGCATCAAGAAGACAATTCGCGGCACGAAGAAAGGCCCACGCCGCGTATTGTCCTCATGTCTCGGTACACAGCCGTGTGGATGCGGCGCCCGGACAGGGGCAAGCCGCGAAACGCAGAATGGGGGCCGCGAACAGGTCGGGGGGAACGATCCCCGTCCAGGTTTTCGCGGCCCCCTTCCGTTGAGTCGCGGCACGCCGCGGACTCTAATCCTCCTGGAACTTCAGGTCGGGATCGTGCTGGGCCTTGCGGAGGAAGGTGACGAGCCTCTCGGCCATGTCGAGGGTGGCCTTCTCCTGATCCGCGGCCTTGCGGAAGAGGGTCAGGGCGGCCAGGGCCTCCCGGTGCACGCCGTTGGCCTTGAAGATCGGCCCCAGGTGGACGGCCAGTGTTTTGACCATGTCGGTGCGGCCCTGCCGGAGGAAGACCACCGCCAACTCCGTCGTCACCAGGGCGGCGTCGAGCCAGATCTTCCGCGAGATGAACTCCGCCCGGACCTGGGTTAGGAGGTCGATCCCTTGCTGGGTCCGGCCGAGACCCGTGGCGATGCGGCCCTCGGCCCAGCGCAAGCGGATGCGGTCCAGTTCCTTGCCTAGCTTGGCGGAAAGCTTCTTTACCTCCGGCAACAGAGCATCGGCCTCTTTGAAGCGCCCAACCTTGCTCAGGTAATCCAACAAGTTGTGTCGGAGGCAGAGCCAGAGGCGTGGCTCTCGCTCCGGGTCGACATACGGCTCCGCCTCTTCGAGAAGGCCAGTGGCCCGATCCAGCTCGCCCTGCTCCTCCAGGACCTTGGCCTTCTTGATCAGGAGCCGGCCCTTCATCTCCGGTCCGCCGGTGGCAAGCGCCTTGTTGAGCAGGCTCATCGCTTCAGGGAGGAGCCGCTCAGCCGTCCGAAGAGAGGCTTTGAGATCCAAAAGGCGCGCTTCGCTCAACAGGTCGCCCGGACACCCCTCTCCAGTCTTCCACTCCTCGTCGGAGAGAGCAAAAGACTGCTTGGCGGCTTGGAGGTCGCCCTGCACCCGCTGCGCGTTTCCCAGGTGGCCTCGGGCGTACCCGCGCGATCTGGATCTCCGCGGCTTGTCCCCGGGCATCCGTTCCGCAACGTCCAGAGCCAGTTGGGCAAGCTCGACCGCCGCCGAGGCGCTATCCGAGGCTGCCGCTTCGGATTCATGCGAGAGCAGCTCCGAGAATGACCAGAGGTGGAACTCCTCGCACTCGGCAACGAACGCCCGTTGAACTTCGTAAGGGTATTTCCGGATCCGATCCCAGAGCTCCACCGCCCTGGCTCGGTCCTCTGGCAACGGATAGCCTTCGGCGAGGGCAAGCGCACGAACCTGCTCGGAGGTGGATTTCGGCTGAGCCAGGAGGGTGAGCGCGTCCGTCAGCCGCCCGACGGCCATCCCGGCTTCGGTGGCCAGGCTGAGGGGGATTCCAAGGGAGGAAGCGGCCGCCGGCCGGCACCGCGGAGTGAGCCGCAGCGAAAGGCAGAACTCATCGGCCCTGTCCAGAGCGGCGAGGCCATAGTCAAGGGCCTCGAGAAGGCGGAACAAGGTCGCGAGCTGAGGCATCTTCTTGCCTGCTTCATACTGCGAGAGGGAGCTGGCAGTGATCCGCGCCTTCCGAGCCAGCTCGGCCTGAGTCAGGTCCCGCGCCTCCCTCAGGATCGCCAGCTTCCTCCCCAACTCCTTGCGCAGGTCCGGCAGGTCCTCTTCTCTCATTTCATCTCTCCTTTAGAAGTGTCGGCATAGTTTCTTACAGAGTGAACTTTTTCTACAAGAGGGCAGTGCTTGCCGGGGCCGAAGCGGAGCCCGGGGCGCTGCCCGCGCACCTCCCGATTCCTTTCCGGGAAAGAGCGTTGCGTCTCGGTAGATCATTCATCGGAGATGCGCGACACTTCTTCCGCCAGGGACGGCTCGCCCGGCCGCGACGGTCCGGGCCGGACGCCGTTCCGGAAGGGGATGCCTTCATGCCTCGCATCGACGTCCGCCGTACCCTTGCCGTGCTGCTGCTCGTCCTCACCCTGACGCCCGCGCTCTCCTGGGCCGGAGAGCGCAGGCCGGAACCGCGGGACGAGGTGGTGATCCTGGAGAGCAGGCTCCTGCCCGCGATGTGGAGATTCCTGGGAAGCGTGTGGGAGAAAACGGGGAGCTCGCTGGACCCGAGCGGCGAGCCGCGGCCGAACGAGGGGGCCAGCCTCGACCCGAACGGCAGCACGGCGGACGCAGGCTCCGACCTCGACCCGAGCGGCTAGGCCCGGGCAGCCGGGCGGGGCCTCCCCCGCCCGTTTCTTCTTGGAAGATCGGTCTTCGGTCTCGGCATAAGAAACCGCCCGGCGGCAGGGGCCGGCTCGACGCGGACCCGCGGGCTCGGAAAGACTGCCGCTCGATGAGCGACCATCCCGTCATTCCCGACCTCGACCGCACTCCCTACTCCGAAGCCTTGCGCCGAGCGCTCTACGCCGCCGTGCGCCAGCTCCAGCTCCCCGAGCACTCCGAGCCGATCCTCTTCCATGCCTGGGGCCGCTGGTTCGCGGTCTGGGAAGACCTCGGCGAGGACAGCCGCAATCTCCCCCTTCCCCGCCGGTGGGAGGTGGTGCGCATCCAGTCCGATCCCTCCCGGCCGGAAGGGATCATGCTCC
>JBJMGZ010000352.1:0-3799 GCA_045807605.1 Thermoanaerobaculia bacterium
AGGATCAGCGCTCCCGACTCGGCGCCGAGGGCGCGCAGCGTGCGGACCGCAGCCTCGTGCAGAGCACCCGGGTTGGCGGTGAACAGGTCGAAGGAGAGCTCATAGAGCACCTCCAGCTCCTGCTGGCGGGCCAGGGCTCCCGCCGCCTCCTGCCGGGCGCGGGCCACCAGCCGGCTGACCAGGGTGGAGGCGGCCAGGAAGCAGCCCAGAGCCACCCAGTTCGAGGGGGCCTCGATGGTGAACGTGCCCGTGGGAGGAAGGAAGAAGAAGTTCAGGCAGAGCGTGGCGGCCACCGAGGCCACGGCTCCGATCATCCAGCCGCCCCAGGTGGCAAGGCCGAGCACCGCGACCAGGAGCAGGAAGCCGGCGGTGATCTCGTTGGCGCCTGCGGCGCGGCTGGCCAGGGTCACACCGCCCACGGCGAGCGGCACCGCGGCCCACTCCACCAGGAGCCGCACCCAACGCGCCGGATGCTTGTCCATGTTCACAGTCTACTCAGATCTCGACTTGCATGCCGATCTCGATGACGCGGTTCGGCGGCAGGCGGAAGAACTGCGTCGGCACCTGGGCGTTGCGCCCCATGAAGATGAAGAGCCTGTCGAGGATGTGTCCGATCGGGCCCTTGCGCCGGGAGAGCACCGTGCTCCGGCTGAGAAAGAACGTCGTGCGCAGGGGCTCGACCTCGATCCCCCGCGCGGCGAGCGACCGCAGCACGGCGGGCACGTCGGGGTCTTCCATGAAGCCGTAGCGGGCGATCACGCGATAGAAGCCCTGGCCGAGCTCTTCCATCGTGGACCGCTCCGCCTCGGCCACGTGCGGAATCTCCTCATTGCGCACGGTCAGGAAGACGTTCGTGTCGTGTACCACCCGGTTGTGCTTGAGGTTGTGGAGCAGGGCCGGCGGGGTGCCGGTCGTCTGCCCGGTCAGGAAGACCGCGGTCCCGGGCGTGCGCGGGATGCCGCGCAGCGCCACGTCGTCGATGACCAGCCGCGGCGGCAGCGAGCCCTCGGCCAGCCGGGCCGACAGGGCGGCGCGCCCGCGCCGCCAGCTCGCGAAGATCACGAAGGTGCCCGCGGCGATGGCGAGCGGGAACCATCCGCCTTGCGCCACCTTGACGATGTTCGCGCCGAAGAACGCCAGGTCCACGGCGAGGAACAACGCCGTGACGCTCACCGCGGCCCAGAGCCTCCACTTCCAGACGCGCCGCGCCACCACGAAGGCGAGGAGCGTCGTGATGATCATCGTCGTCGTCACCGCGACTCCGTAGGCGGCAGCCAGGTTGCTCGACGTGCGGAAGCCGAGCACCAGCGCGATCGTCGCAAGCATCAGGCCCCAGTTCGCCAGCGGGATGTAGATCTGGCCGATCTGGCGCTCCGAGGTATGGACGATCTCCATGCGCGGCGCGTAGCCGAGCTGGACCGCCTGCCGGGTCAGCGAGAAGACTCCCGAGATGATCGCCTGGGAGGCGATGACCGTCGCCGCGGTGGCGAGGATCAGCAGCGGGTAGAGCGACCACTGCGGGGCGAGCCGGTAGAACGGGTTGTCGGCCGCGCCCGGATCGCGCAGCAGCAGCGAGCCCTGGCCGAAGTAGTTGAGGAGCAGCGCGGGCGCGACCACCGAGAACCAGTCGATCTGGATCGGCGGCTCGCCGAAGTGCCCGAGGTCGGCATAGAGCGCCTCGCCGCCGGTCGCGACGAGGAAGACGGCCCCCAGCACCAGGTAGCCGGCCACGCCGTTGTGGGCGAAGAACCGCCAGGCGTACAGGGGGTTGAACGCGGCCAGCACGGCCGGCTGCTGCACAATGCTGACCACGCCGAGCACGGCGAGGGTCAGGAACCAGAGCAGGATCACGGGGCCGAACACCAGGCCCACCCCCGCCGTCCCCCGGCGCTGGAAGAGGAACAGGAGCACGAGGATCACGATCGTCGCCGGCACGACCCAGGGCTCCATCCGGGGGGCCGCGATCTTGAGCCCCTCGACCGCGGAGAGCACCGAGATCGCGGGCGTGATCATGCCATCCCCGTAGAGGAGCGCGGCGCCGAAGAGTCCGACGCCGATGAGCAGCCAGGAGCGCCGGCGCAACGTGCGCGTGGCGAGCGCCATGAGAGCCAGGATCCCGCCTTCGCCCTCGTTGTCCGCGCTCAGGACGTAGACGTGGTACTTGAGCGTCACCACGATCACCAGCGTCCAGACGATGAGCGACAGCACGCCGAGCACGTTGTCCCGGGTGACCGGCACCGCGTGCGGCCCGAAGAAGCACTCGCGCAGAGCGTAGAGCGGGCTCGTCCCGATGTCGCCGTAGACGATGCCCATTGCGGTCAGACAGAGCACGGCGAGGCGGCGCCGCGCCGAGCCCTGACCTGCGCCCGCATCCTCCTCCTGGCCGAGCGCTGCCGTGCCGACACTCATGGCCAGAGCCTAGAGGCCCGGCCCTAAAGAAGTCCGGAACGGGAGCGAAAGAAGTCCTAAAGATCCGCCAGCCGGGCTTCGAGGCGGGCCCTCACGTCCGGCCACTCGTCGGCGAGCACGCTGTACATGACCGTGTCACGCACCTCGCCGTTGCTGCGGATCTGGTACTTGCGCAGCACCCCTTCGCGCACCGCGCCGAGCTTCTCGATGGCGCGCTGGCTGTGCAGGTTGCGCAGGTCGGTCTTGAGCTGCACGCGGAGGGCGCCGAGCGTCTCGAAGGCATGGCGGAAGAGCAGCAGCTTGCTCTCCGGATTGACCCGGCTCCCCTGGTAGGCCTTGCCGATCCAGGTGCGGCCGATCTCGATCCCCCGGTGCTCGGGGCGGATTTCCAGGTAGCCCGAGACGCCCACGGGCTCGCCGGTCTCCACGAGGAGCAGGGCGAAGGTGAGGGAGGCGGGCCGGCTCATCGTCTGCGCGATCCAGTCGCGGAAGGCCTCGTAGCTCCCGTCCCGCGGCAGGTCGGCCAGCCAGTGGAAGACCTCCGGCCCGGCGTGCGGCCAGAGGCCCGGGGCATGGTCGAGCGACAGCGGCTCCAGGCGGAGGATCCTGCCCTCCAGGCGCACCGGTTCGACTTTCATGGCGCGGCAGTTTACACTCCCCGGGCAACCCCGGCAGGCCCATTTCGAGGAGAGATCCCATGAGTGACGTCTTCGTGCGCCGCTGCGCGCCTCTTATATTTCTGCTGGCCCTCGGCGCCTGCGCTCCGGTGCCCGAAGAGGGCCAGGCCGGCGCCGGCACGCCCGCTCCGGCCGCCGAATCCGCCTCGAAGCATGTCCCCAGGACGCGCAGGGCGCACGCGAACGCGCCCGCGAGCTTCAAGCGCGACCGCTCCGGCGGCGTCCGCGATGCCGGGAACTTCGTGGTGGAGTACGAGGAGACCGACAACGAGAACTACCAGGAGCTGGAGGGGATCTTCCAGGAGACCCGGCTGCTGGAGGACACGGTCGCGGAGCTCAACAAGGTCTTCTTCCTGCCCGGGGACGTGCCGGTGGTGCTGCGCGAGTGCGGCGAGGTCAACGCCTTCTACGATCCCGAGGCGCAGGAGATCTCGGTCTGCTACGAGCTGATCGAGTACTACTCCGGCATGTTCCTCTCGGAGGACCAGACGGAAGAGGAAGCCGAGGAGGGGGGCGAGGCCGTGGCGGGCGCGACGCTCTTCACCTTCTTCCACGAGCTGGGGCACGCGCTGATCGACCTCTACGACCTGCCGGTCACCGGCCGCGAGGAGGACGCGGTGGACCAGCTCGCCACGATGATCCTGCTCGAAGGGGGCGACGAGGGGGAGACCGCGGCGCTCAACGGCGCCTGGTCGTTCCTCTCCGAGGAGGAA
>JBJMGZ010000353.1:0-8420 GCA_045807605.1 Thermoanaerobaculia bacterium
TGACCGGCGCGGCGATCGGGTGCGCCACGCGCTAGGCGGAGAGCCAGGCGCTCCCGGTGGTCTCGTACAGGGTGATCTGCGCGGACAGGAACCAGGCCGACCAGGCGCCGAGGAAGAGGAGCGCCGGCGCCAGCGCGAGGAGGGAGCGGCGATGCCCGTCAGCTTCGAGGGAGCGCAGCGTGCGGGAGAACGGGCTGGCCATGGCGGCCAGGGCAGCCTATCAGTTGCTGCAGACCTCGGGGAGGAACCACTCGACCGGCTTCTTGTAGAGGTCGGCGAAGTGGCAGAGCTCGACCGGATCGATCCGCCGCTCGCCGCTCTCGACCTTGGACAGGAACGACTGGGGACGTCCGAAGACCTCCGCCACCTCTTCCTGCGTCAGGCCGGCCTCCTCCCGTGCCTTGCGGAGGCGCTCCACCAGGGATTCGTATTCGTCGGAATGAAGCGTTGCCACGGCCATCCTCCTCTCTCACGCAACCGACCGGTAAACCTACGACGTGCGAGGAGAATGCAGGGATGATGCCCGCTCCTACCAGCTCATCTGGTAGAGCATCAGGTACACGATCACGCCCGTGACCGAGACGTAGAGCCAGATCGGGAGCGTCCAGCGGGCGATGCCGGCGTGCTTCGACCACCGCTTGCGCCAGGCCTGGATGACGGTGATCGCGGCGAGGAAGGGGACCGCCGCGGCCAGGATCGTGTGGGTGATCAGCACCGCGAAGTAGAGCGTGCGCACCGCGCCGGTCCCCGGGAAGCGGACCGATCCCACCTGGGAGTGGTAGTAGAGGTAGGAGGTCAGGAACAGCCCCGAGGAGATCAGCGCCGCGATCATCACGTTGCGGTGGGCGTTCTTCCGGCCCTGGCGGATCAGGGCGTAGCCCGCCAGCAGCAGAACGGTCGAGAGCGAGTTGAGGACCGCGTTGAGAGCGGGCAGGTCGCGGACTTCGAGCATGGGGAAAATGTAGGGGAGGGGTTTACCCCCTCCCGGGCGGGGGCAAGCCCCGCCCCTACATTGAGATCGTCCTTTCTAGTGTACCGGCGGCGCCGGCGGAGTACTGTCCTGGTTGCCGGGCTGCGGGCCGCCGGCGCCGGCCGGGTTCTTGCCGGGCACGGCCGCGCCGGCCGGGGTGACCGCCTCGGCCGTAGGCGCCGGAGGCGCCGGCAGAGGCACCGCCGCCGCGACCTTCGGAGCGTTCTCCGCCAGCCACTGCTCGTAGCCGGCCGCGTCGTGGATCTGGTAGATGCCGCGCATCCGGTAGTGGGAGTTGCCGCAGAGCTGCGCGCAGGCGATCTCCCAGCACGACTTGGCGGCGACGCAGGCCGGCTGCGAATTCCCGGCCGGCGTGACCATCGTCGGCTCGAACCAGATCGGGATGACCTGGCCCGGGATCGCGTCCTGCTTGACCCGCATCTGCGGCAGGAAGAAGCTGTGGATCACGTCCTTGCTGGTCAGGTTGATGAGGATCTTGCGGTTGACCGGCAGGTGGATCTGGTTGATCGTGGTGATGTCGTCCTTGCCGGCGGGATCGGTGGGGTCGAGCCCCAGCGGGTTCATGCCGGCCGTGATCAGCTTCGGATCGGTGCGGCCGAAGATGCCGTCGGCGCCGGGATAGTGGGCGTTCCAGGCGAACTGCTCGGCCACGACCCGGATCTTGACCGCCTCGTCGTCGGGCGGCAGGGCGTTGACCCGGGTGGCCCAGATCGGCACCGCGAAGGCGACGAGCAGGATCACCTCGACCAGCACCACGGCCGCCTCGCCGTAGGTCGAGAAGTGGCCCTTGGCCCCCTCGTAGCTCGCCACCGGGTTGCGCCCCTTGCGGAAGCGGAACAGGGTGTAAGCGAAGAAGATGCCCCAGCCGACGAACATCACGATCATGAACCAGTGGACCAGCGCCGTCAGGTTGTCGAGCTGGTCCGCGTGGGCCGAGGCGCCCACCGGGAGGTGCATCGGGAGTCCATAGTGCGTTTCCATCAGTCTTTCTCTCCGCGAATGAGACGCAGTTGCGGCTTCGGACGCTCCTTCTCCGCCAGCCGCCTGGAGCGCTTCCTGAAGTCCCAGACCACCTTGCCGATGCCGACGTAGACGATGCCGACGAAGGCGATGAGCATCAGGATGGCGTTGTTCATCCCCTTGGTCATCGGCGCATCCGCCGCGCCGAAGCAGGTGGCGCAGGCGGACGCGATCTGCGGCAGGATCAGGTCCAAGCCGAGGACCAGAGCGACGACCATCATCACCAGGACTGCTCTTCTCATGACCTAATCCTCCGGCTCCTCAGAATCAAGATCGCGGAGCTTCTTCCGCACCTTGAGACCGTACAGCGCAAGCACGATGCCCGCCACGAAGAAGAACGCGCCGAGGGCGAGATCCCCCGTGGCCCTGGTATCCATCCAGCTCCGGATCCCCCACACTCCCACGGCGGCCGACAGCACGATCGAGGCCGCGATGAAGAACAGGTGGAACGACCGGAGCGACAGGCTGCTCATAGGTTCCGCTGGTCCCAGGCGCTGATCGTCGGGTAGAAGAGCAGCACCAGGAAGAAGATCACGGTCAGGAGCAGCACCCAGTAGATCGGCTTGCGCTCGTGGAACAGGTGCATGAAGAAGCCGGCCACGAGCGAGCCCTTGAAGGTCGCGATCAGGAGGGCGATGGCGATCGCCAGCGCCGGCGGCAGGTGGAAGTAGCTGACCCCCACCGTCAGGACCGTCAGCACCGCGAGCGCGATGAAGACGGTGATATAGGTCTTCGTCTCCTTGCGGATCGATTCCGGGTCGTGCGTCTGCGCCATCTCGTCCTCCTGGGTCCTACAGCAGGTAGAGGGTGGGGAACAGGAAGATCCACACCAGGTCGACGAAGTGCCAGTACAGGCCCGCCACTTCGACGCGGTTGGTGAACCGCTGCGGGTCGGTCTTCCACATCTTCGCGCCCGGGCCCCAGAGGTAGCCGTTGACGATCATGCCGCCGATCACGTGCAGGCCGTGCAGGCCGGTCAGCGTGAAGTAGATGGCGAAGAAGGTGTTGGTGCTCGGGAAGTGGCCGTGGTGGAACTTGGTCGTGTACTCGATGTACTTGATGACCAGGAACCCGAGCGCGCAGAGCAGCGTCAGCCCCATGTACAGGCGGAACTTCTTGAGATCGCCGAGGCGCAGCGACGCCCAGGAGAGCACCACCGTCACCGACGAGCCGATCAGGATCATCGTGTTGAGCGTTGCGAGCGGCACGTTCAGCCCAATCTCGGGGTCGCGGCCGTGCGGCCAGCTCGGAGCGCCCGTGCGCAGCAGGATGTACGACGAGAACAGCGCGCCGAAGAGCATCACCTCGGAGGCGAGGAACAGCCAGATGCCCAGCTTCGCGTTGTACAGCCCGGTATCGGGCCGGGCCTCCGTGTTGTAGGGAATCTCCATCGTCCTCTCCTCCTAGCCTTCGTGCTGCGGCGTGAAGTCCCTGGGCGCGCCGGGCAGGCTGTAGTCGTAGGGCCCGCGGACGACCGTCGGCACCTCGGCGAAGTTGCCGTGGGCGAGCGGCGGCGACGTGGTGGCCGCCCACTCGAGCGTGGTGGCGTCCCAGGGGTTGGAGCCCACCTTCTTGCCCTTGGCCATGCTCCAGAACAGGTTGAAGATGAACGGGATCTGGGCGACGGCGAGGCCCCAGGCCGAGTACGACATGAAACGGTTCCACTCCAGCACGCCCTGGGCATGGGCGTAGGACTGGCCGCCGTCGTAGAGACGGCGCGACACGCCGGCCAGACCCTGGATGAACATCGGCATGAAGATGCCGTTGATGAACACGAACGAGAACCAGAAGTGGATCTTGCCGAGCACGTCGCTCATCTTCTTGCCGGTGGCCTTCGGGAACCAGTAGTAGATGCCGGCGAACATCGCGAAGATGGTGCCCGGGGCCACCACGTAATGGAAGTGCCCGATCACGTAGTAGGTGTCGTGCAGGTGGATGTCCGTGGGCGCCAGGCCGAGCGGCAGGCCGGTGAGGCCGCCGATCGCGAACATCGGCAGGAAGGCGAGCGCGAAGAGCATCGGCACGGTGAAGCGGATCGAGGCCCCCCAGAGCGAGATGAGCATCGCCGTCAGCACGATCACCGACGGGATCGAGATGATCATCGTCGTGGTCTGGAAGAAGGTGCTCATCACCGTGCCCATGCCGGTCATGAACATGTGGTGCGCCCAGACGATGAACGACATGAAGCCGAGGAAGACCACGGCGTAGACCAGCGACTTGTAGCCCCACAGGGGCTTCCTCGTGTTGTTCGCGATCACCTCGGCGATGATGCCGAAGGCCGGCAGGATCAGGACGTAGACCTCCGGATGGGCCAGGAACCAGAACAGGTGCTGCCAGAGCAGCGGGCTGCCGCCGCCGTTGTAGCCCTGCGCCGCGAGCTGCTGGCCCGAGACCACCAGGCCGCTCGGCAGGAAGAAGCTCGTGTGGGCGAGCCGGTCCATGCCCTGGAGCACCGCCGCGGCCTGGAGGGCCGGGAAGGCGAGCAGCAGCAGGAACGAGGTCACGAGCTGCGCCCAGACGAAGAACGGCAGCCGCATCCAGGTCAGGCCCGGAGCGCGGAGCTGCACGATCGTGACGATGAAGTTCGTCGAGCCGAGCAGCGACGAGATGATCAGGCAGAGCATGCCGAAGAGCCAGATCGTCTGCCCCGTGGGCGCGATGTCCGAGAGCGGCGGGTAGGAGGTCCAGCCCGACTGCGCGGCGCCGCCCGGCGCGAAGAAGCTCGACAGCATCAGCATGCCGCCGACGAAGTAGACCCAGTAGCTCGCCATGTTCAGCTTGGGGAACGCCATGTCGGGCGCCCCGATCTGCAGCGGCACCAGGTAGTTGCCGAACGCGCCGACGGCGAGCGGCACGATCCCCAGGAACACCATGATGGTGCCGTGCATGGCCCCGAGCTGGTTGTAGAACTCGGGGAGCATGATGCCGCCGGGCGCGTTGAGCTGCCCGAACAGCGACCCGACCAGCGGGATCGGCTTGCCCGGGAAGGCGAGCTGCCAGCGCATCAGCATCATCAGGGTGAACCCGAACAGCAGGAAGACGAGGGAGGTGAAACCGTACTGCAGGCCGATGACCTTGTGGTCCTGGGAAAACACGTACTTCCCCAGGAACCCCGGCTCGTGATGAGCCTCGGCATGGCCGTGTGCGTGAGCTGCGTGATCGTCGACTAGTGCCATCGTCTACAGTCCTCCGACCTCACGATCCGGACCGGCGAGCCCGGCCGGGCGCAGCACGCGCCTGACCCTGCTTCGTCCGGCTTTTTCTGCATCCAAAAACTTCATGCGGAAGCGTCTGTCCGTGAAAGACGCCAGAGTCTACGACACGGAGCTTGCGACCTGCAAGGGAGCATTCAATCCGGCACCAGCCGCAACAGGTCCTTCCGCAGCTTCTCCGTCGAAGCCTCGTCGAACGCCTCGTAGTAGCCCCGGATCCGCCCTTCGCCGTCGACCAGCACGAAGCGGGTGCTGTGCAAAATCGGCTCTGGCCCGATCCCCGGCCCCGGCTCCATGTCCAGCCCCAGCTTGAAGCCCTCGACCGACAGCCGGCGGACCGCCTCCCGCCCGCCCGTCAGGAAGAGCCAGCGCGCCGGGGCGTCGAGCTTCCGGGCGTAGCGCTCCAGGACCTCCGGCGTGTCGTAGGCGGGGTCCACGCTGACCGAGACCAGGCGCACCTTCAGCTCCGGCGGCAGGCTGCGGTTCAGGCGGGCCATGCGCGCGGACATCATCGGGCAGGAGGCGGGACAGCGGGTGAAGATGAAGTCCGCCACCCAGGGCGTGCCCGCCAGGTCCTGGAGTCCGATCGTGCGGCCGTCCCGGTTGACCAGGGAGAACCCGGGGAGCCGGCCGAGGACCGGCAGCGGCTCCGGCTTTTTCAACCGCTGGACCAGGGTCGCCGCCGCCACGAACAGGAGAGCGGCGACCAGGAATCCCCAGAGCAGGCCACGGCGGAGAGGGACCGTCACTCGGACAGTCTCCGCATGGGGCGCATGGCGAGGAGATCGAGGCCGAACGCGAGCACCGCGGCCAGGACGGTCACTCCGACTGCCACGGCCGGGCCGGGCAGCCCGGTGCCCACCTCGGGAGCCGAGCCGTAGAGCGCCCAGCGCAGCGCGCTCACGCCATAGGTGAGCGGGTTCGCCCGCATGATGGCCGCCAGCCAGCCCGGCGCGCCGGACGGCGGGAAGAACGCGCCCGACAGGAGCCACATGGGCACGAGCAGCAGGTTCATCACCGCGTGGAACCCCTGCACCGAATCGACCCTCCAGGCGAAGGCGAAGCCGACCGCGGTGAGAGCGATCCCGAGGACGGCCAGCACCCCGGCCGCGGCAAGGGCCGAGGAGAGGGTCAGCCGGATGCCGGAGAGCGGCGCGAGCGCCAGGAAGACCACGGACTGGAGCCAGGCGATCGTGGCTCCGCCCAGCACCTTGCCCGCGGCGATCGCCGAGCGCGGCACCGGCGCCACGAGCACGCCCTGGAGGAAGCCCTGGTTGCGGTCCTCGATGACCGAGATCGTGGAGAAGATCGCGCCGAAGAGGAGGGTCAGCACCATCGTGCCCGGGAAGAAGTACTCCAGGTAGCTCAGGTCCGCCGGCCCCCCCGGCAGCTTGAACGAGCCCGAGAGACCGCTGCCGATCAGCACCCAGAAGATCAGCGGCGAGCCGGCCGCGCCCGCGATCCGGCTCGGCTGGCGGAAGAACCGCACCAGCTCGCGCCGCCAGAGGGTGAGGACGGCCATCATGCCTCCGGACCTCCATACAGCCGCCGCCCCGTGCGATGCAGGAAGACGTCCTCCAGGGTGGGACGGGCCACGGTCACGGCATCCACCCGGCCGGGGAGCGCCTCGATCAGCCGCGCCACGAGCTCGTGCCCCCGCTCGCGCTCCAGCCGCACGGCGCCGTCGCGGACCTCGGGCGCGAGATCGGGGAAACGCTCCTGGATCTCGCCGGAGAGCGCCTCGGGGTCGGCCCCGGTCAGGGTGACCACGTCGCCGCCGATCTCCTCCTTGAGCGCGGCCGGGCTGCCCTCGGCGACCAGGGTGCCGCGGTCGATCAGGGCCAGCCGGCCGCAGCGGTCCCCCTCCTCCATGAAATGGGTGGTGAGGAGCACCGTCACCCCCTCGCTGCGCAGCCCCTCGAGCGTGCTCCAGAGATCGCGCCGCGCCCCGGGATCGAGCCCCGTGCTCGGCTCGTCGAGGAGCAGCAGCCGCGGCCGGTGGAGGAGCGCCTTGGCGATCTCCACCCGGCGCCGCAGGCCGCCCGACAGCTCCAGGGCCCGCTGCTCCCGGCGCTCCGCCAGCCCGAACCGCTCCAGAGCCAGATCGATCCGCTGCGTGAGCTCCCGGCCGCTCACTCCGTAGAGATGGCCCTGGTGAAGGAGGTTCTCCCGCACGGTCAGGTGGACGTCGAGGCTCGGGTTCTGGAACACCACGCCGAGGAGCCGCCGGATGGCCATGGAATCCTGCATCCCGAAGATGCTGACCGCGCCGGCCTGCGGGCGGGCCAGGGTGGCGAGGATGCGGAAGAGGGTGGTCTTGCCGCCGCCGTTGGGTCCGAGGAAGCCGTAGATCTCGCCGGGAGCGACCTGGAAGCTCAGGCCCGCCAGCGCGGGGTGCACGCCCTTCCGGCTGCGGTAGGCGTACTCGACGCCCCGGGCCTCGACGGCGGCCGCTTCGACGGGGGAAATCGGCTCAGGAGACAACGCGGTCCAGCAGCATCACCAGGAGGACAGCCGGGAAGTAGAGGATCGACGCCAGCATCAGCCAGCGGGCTCCGGGCGTGTTGCGGCTCCTGGCGAACCCGAGGCCGAAGCCGAAGTAGGCGAGCCCGAGGGCGAGCGCGCCGACGAAGTAGACGGACCCCATCAAGCCGAGCAGCGACGGCATCAGGCTCACCGGCACCAGCACCGCGCCGTAGAGCAGCACCTGGCGCGACGTGCGCACCCCCTCGGTGTCGGACACCGTCAGCATGGGGAAGCCGGCCTCGCGGTAGTCGTCGCGGCAGAGCCAGGCGATGGCCAGGAAGTGGGGCATCTGCCAGAAGAAGAGGATGCCGAAGAGCACCCAGGCCGCGAGGTCGATCTCGTTGCGCACCGCGCTCCACCCCATCATCGGCGGGATGGCGCCCGGCACCGCGCCGATGATGGTCGCGAGCGAGCTGACCCGCTTGAGCGGCGTGTAGACGAACACGTACCCGGCCAGGGCGACTGCGCCGAGGAGAGCGGTCAGGAGGTTCACCCCCAGGGCCAGCTCCGCGAGGCCCACGACCCCGAGCGCGACGCCGAAGAGCAGCGCCACGTCCGGGTCCATCCTCCCCGCGGGGAGGGGGCGCTGGGCGGTCCGGCGCATCAGCGCGTCCGTCTCGCGCTCGACGACCTGGTTCAGGGCCGAGGCGCCCGCCGAGACCAGCCCGGTC
>JBJMGZ010000354.1:0-7408 GCA_045807605.1 Thermoanaerobaculia bacterium
CCTACCTGCCTGCCCGCCTGCTGTCCGCTCTGCTCGTCCTGACCGCTCTCCTGCCGGCCACCGGCGCGGCGGACCCGGTCTCCGATCCGGCCGTGCTCCGCCAGGAGATCGCGGCGCTGCGCCTCGATCCGGCGCGGGCGGTGACGCTCAGGAAGGTCAAGCTCGCGGCGGGGCTCGCCCAGCTCGAGCTCGACGGCACGCTGTTCCCGACCAGCCCGGTGGGCGGCAAGGTGGTGGAGATGGTCTTCCTCGGCCAGGGGCGGGTCACGCTGGAGCCGCCGGACGCGATCGAGGCCGGCCAGCTCGAGCTGTTCACCGGCCAGAGCCGTCTCGACGCCGAGTTCGGCGAAGCCGTGCTCGTGGTGGGGCTCGACGCCGCGGTCGACGCCCTGCTCGCCAAGGCCCCGGCGCAGCCCGACGCCGTGGCCGCGGCCCGGGCGCAGGTGCTTCACGACGAGTGGCGCAAGCGGCGGGAGCGCGAGGTGCTGGGGGTCGAACGGAGCCTCCTCGCCGACGCCCTGCGCGACCCGAGCGCCGAGGGGTATTTCGCGGCGCTCTTCCGGGGTGCCGGTACTGGCGGGTTGGGCGACTTCGTCTACCTGGTCGAGCCCGCCAGCCGCGAGCAGGTCACGCTCGGCCGCTTCACGCCGCTCGACGCCACGGAGAAGGAGAAGCGGCGCATCCTGAAGGAGATCAGCCGCGAGCAGCGCAAGGGGCGGCTGATCGGCCTGGAGCTGGACGACCTCGGCACCTGGGACACCTGGCTCTCCGCCTCGCTCGTGGACTCCCAGGGCCGGCCGCGCCCCGGCAGCCCGGCGTTCGAGCCGGGCAAGTACACGCTCGATCTCGCGGTCGACGACAAGCTGGGCCTGCGCGGAACCGCGCGCATCGACCTCGAAACGATCATCCCGGGCTCGCGCACGGTGCTCGTCCGGGTCGCGGACCTCAAGGTGACCAAGGTCACGGATGCCGCGGGCGCCGATCTCTTCTACCAGACCACGCCGAGCGCCGCCGAGCTCGCGGTGGTGCTGCCTCTGGGGGTCGATACCCCGTCGATCGTCGTCCATTTCGAGAGCCATCCCATCGAGAAGGACTGGAACATCTATCGCCTGCTCGACACCGAGAGCTGGTATCCCCAGACCGGCGAGGTGAACCGGGCGGCGCACGACGTCACCCTGCGCTGGCCGCGCGGGCTCGACCTGATGGCCGGCGGCCGGCGGGTGGACGGCGGCGAGTCCGGCGCTCAGAAGTGGGAGCGCCGCGTCTTCGACGTGCCCATCCTCGGCTACACCTTCGAGCTCGGCAACTTCGACGTGGTCACGGCGAAGGCCGGGCACGTGGACCTGCGCTTCGCCTTCGGCGCGGGCTCGACCCTGACCGGCCGCGGCACGCGCGAGAGCGTCATGAACGCGGTCAAGGACTCCCTGGCCTACTTCGAGGAGATCTACGGTCCGTACCCCTTCGACGAGCTCACGGTGGTCACGGCGAGCCGCGGCTTCTCCCAGAGCCTCTCCGGGTTCATGACCCTGAGCGACTACCTCCTCAACGACGCGGGCATGTGGAACAAGATGCTCGGCCTGGAGGACCGGCGGCTGGTGATCGCCCACGAGATGGCGCACCAGTGGTGGGGCGGCCACGTGGGCTGGGCGAGCTACCGCGACCAGTGGATGAGCGAGGCGCTGGCGAGCTACTCGGCGCTGCTCTTCGCCCGCGAGCGCCTGAAGAACGAGCTCTCGGGCGTGGACCTCACCGAGGGCTGGTACGGCGCGGTGACCGCGCCGCTGCCCGACGGCTCGCCGATCGAGTCGGTGGGCCCGATCGTGCTCGGCTGGCGCCTGGTCTCCAGCCGCGCCTCGGACGCCTACCAGCCGATCGTCTACATGAAGGGCGCGGTGGTCATGGACATGCTCGCGCGCTCGCTCGGCGAGGAGATCTTCCCCAAGGTGCTGCGCCAGGTGGTCAAGGCCGGCGGCGGCCGGACGATCTCGACCGAGGACCTCTTCTCCGTCATCGAGACGGTCACCTCCGCCGACCTCGACCCGTTCACGGCGCAGTACGTCTACGGCACCGGCCTGCCCGAGGTGCTCTACAACGCCGGCTTCGAGAAGACGGGCGAAGGCTGGCTGGTCAAGGGCAAGGCCCGCCAGCAGACGCCGCACCGCTACCGCTACAAGGTGGTGCCCACCGAGACGGGGACCTTCGACGTGGTGCGCACGGCCATGCAGCAGGTGGACGTGAAGACCTCGACCGTGGTGGTGCCGGTCACGATCGCGGTCTACAACCCCGAGGCGGGCAGGGCGGGCAAGGACGGCTCGAACGGCGCGATCCGCGGGAACATCCTGCTCAAGGGCGAGACCACGGACTTCGCCATCAACGTGAAATACGAGCCCAGGAAGGTCTGGCTGGACAAGGACAACCGCGTCTTCGCCTCCTTCCTCGACGAGGGCCGCCACCCCAAGTGGTTCCAGTATCTGCAGGGCCAGACCGCGGCGGCGGCCGGAGATGCGGCCGCGGCCGCGGCGTTCTACGACAAGGCCCTCGCGGTCAAGGAGCCGCCGCCGGAAGACGGCAACGCGGATTACAACAACCTGAAGGAGCGCGAGCGGCGCCTCAACGCCTGGATCGAGCTGAGCCGGGCGCGGCTCCACCTGGACCAGGGACATGAAGCCCCTGCCGAGGCGGCGATCGGCCGGGCGCAGCGCACCCTGGGGGACGACAATCCCACGGTGCGCGTGCTGCGCGCGCGCCTGGAGATCCGGCGGGGCGACTACGAGAAGGCCTGGCGCCGCCTGCGCAAGGGGGTGATCGCCTCCGCGACGCTGGACACGAGCGAGGCCTATGTCCTCCTCGCCGTCGCGGCGCAGAAGTCCGGCCACGCCGACGACTTCGCCAAGGCGCTCAAGTGGGCGAAGGACACCGGCGCGGACGTCTCGGCGCTGACGGGCTCATAGGGGAGGAAGACAGCGGAGTCAATTGGCGCTATACTCCATGCCATCTGGCAGAAGGAGGTCCCCATGGTGCCGGCATCTGAGATCGTGGACGTCCTTTCCGGCGAAGAGGAGAGCCGGGAGGTCCGGAACACGGAGGACTTGAAGAAATGGATCCGGGAGGGCCTCCCCTTCACGTCGCTGGAGGCGGTGATGGAGCAGTTCGGATTGAAGCGCGAGGAAGTTTCCTGGGCGCTCGACCTGCCGCTGCGGACGCTCGCGAGGCGCAAGCAGGAGAGACGCCTGAGCCCCGGCGAGTCGGACCGGCTGTTCCGGGTCGTCCGCATCGCGGTGCAGGCTGCCGAGGTCCTGGGAGGCCGGGAGGAGGCGTCTCGTTGGCTGCACGCCGCGAACCGCGCCCTCGGAGGGCAGACGCCCCTGGAGCTTCTGGACACGGATCTGGGCAGCCGCCAGATCGAGGACGTGCTGGGGCGGATCGAGCACGGCGTCTATAGTTGATGCCGGCGCGGCGCGGCGGGGAGGCGCTGCTGGTCTGGAGGATCACGACGGCGCGCCACGCCGAGCGGGCCTTCGATGGCGAGGGAGCCCGCCTCTATGGCGGCCGCTGGAACCACTCCGGAACGCCGCTGGTCTATACCTCGCTGACGCTTTCCCTCTGCGCGCTGGAGTACTTCGTCCACCTGGATCCGGGGCTGGCGCCGCGGAGCCTGGTCGCGATCCGAGCCGAAATCCCGGCGGACCTGAGGATCGGTTCCCTCGACGCCCGTGAGCTGCCGCCCGACTGGCGCGTCTATCCCGCGCCCGACAGCCTGAAGGACCTGGGCACTGCCTGGGCCCGGGGGCGGGAAGCCGCCGTGCTCTCCGTGCCATCGGCGATCATCCCGCACGAGCGCAACGTCCTGCTCAATCCCGCTCATCCCGACTTCGGCCGCCTCCGGATCCACCCGGCTGAACCGTTCGCCTTCGATCCCCGGATGTGGAAGCTCTAGAAGCCGCGTCGCGGCAGCCCCTGTCACCAGCCGAACAGCTCGCCCAGCCCGATCGTCACTCCGGCGGCGAAGAGCGAGGTCGTGAACTCCCGCGTCGCGAGCGTCGACTCCGCGTCCTCGAAGGAGTAGTAGAGGTTCCAGGTGAGGATGCGGCCGGTGCGCAGGTCGGCGGTCGCCACCCACTGCCGGCGGGTGTCCTCGCGCTCGAAATTGCTGGCGAGCGGGTCGCCGATCGAGTAGTCGCGGGTGCGGTGGCGGTAGCGCAGCGAGAGGTAGGCCCAGTCCGCCGGCGCGGAGCGGATCTTGAGGAACAGATCGCGCTGGTCGTGGTCCTCGTCGGGGTCGTCGGCGTCGCGCTCGCCGAAGGTGGCGCCGACCTCGGGCGAGAAGGCGCCGCCGAAGCCGCGGTAGCGGATCGCTCCCCCGAAGTCCACGAACGTGTTGTCCTTCCCCTGGGTGATGTCGAAGTCCTGGTCCTGCCAGTCGCCGAGCGCGGTGAGCTGCCAGTCGCGCGTGACGCGGTAGGAGTACTCGCCGGCCACGCGCCGGATGTCCGCCTGCGTTGTCGAAGAACAGGCTGTTCAGACGGAGGTCGGCGCGGAAATGGCGCTCCGTGGCCGGCTGCTCCTGGGCCGCGGCGAGCCCCGGCAGGACGAAGAGCAACAGCGCAAGGGTTTTCATTTTCATGGGTCGGTTCTCCTTCAAGAGGGCAGGCCGCTGCGCGGCGTCCAGGCCCGGAGGCGCCGGCCCCGGAGGATCGAGAGCACCCCCAGGAAGGCCGCGGCGTTGACCAGGCAGAAGTAGTAGGGCACGGTGAACGGCTTCGCCCGCCCCAGGCGCGTCCCGCGCAGGGCGAAGCCGGCGAGGGCCAGGCCGTAGAACAGCACCTGGCCGGCGAAGAGGATGCGGAAGACCGGCGGGCCGCCGGCCGCAAGGACGGCGTTCGAGAGAAAGAGCGGGATCAGGAAGAACGGCACCAGGTGGCGGAAGAGCTTGTGCGACAGGAGCTCGACCGAGTAGAAGCCGGAGGTCCAGAGCCCCCGTCCCAGGTTCCAGAGCGCCCGCACGCTGTGGTTCGTCACCCGCACCTTCCTCCGGAATTCTTCGCGCCCCTCGGCCGGAGCTTCCTCCCAGGCCACGGCGCGCGGCTCATAGAGCAGCCGGCCCCCCTGGAGCACCACCCGGGCCGAGATCGCGATGTCGTCCGCCTGCGCCGGGTCCGCGATGGGCACGTAGAGATCCTTCCGCACGGCGTAGAGCGTGCCGTCCGCGGCGAAGATGCTGCCGGCGCGGCTCTCCAGGCTCTTCTGCCACTTGTCCCAGCGCCAGTAGAGGTTCTCGCCCTCGGCGGTGGTGTCCGCGCCGGCCGGCGGGCGCTGCTTCTTGTTGCCGCACACCCCGCCGACGCCCGGATCGGCGAAGGGATCGACCAGGGGCCGGAGGCTCCCGGGCTCGAGCAGGGTGTTGGCATCGGTGAGGACCAGGATCTCCCCGCGGGCCGCCCGCGCGCCCGCGTTCAAGGCGAAAGCCTTGCCGCTCCGGGGGATCGACAGCAGCCGCAGCCGGTCGGACTCGAACCGGCGGACGACCGCCTCGGTGCCGTCCGTGGAGCCGTCGGAGACGATCAGCGTCTCCAGCCGCTCGGGCGGGTAGTCGAGGGCGAGCGTGTTGGCGATCTTTTCCCCGATCACTTCTTCCTCGTTGTAGACCGGGATGAGCACGGTCACCGTGGGCTCGCCCCCGCGCCGGAACGGTCGCGGGCGCAGACGGCTCACGAGATAGATCAGCGCCGGATAGCCGAAGTAGAGATAGGCCGTCGCCGCGAGAGTGGCCAGGAAGACGGCGAGGCTCATCGCGTCCCCTCGAGGATCGCCAGGCCGATCCGCTCCCAGGCGAAGCGGTCGCGGGCGTCCTGCCGGGCGCTCTCCCCGAGCCGGCGCGCGAGCTCCGGGTCTTCGAGCAGGGCGAGGAGCGCGGCGGCCAGGGCATCCGGATCGCCGGGCGGCACCAGCAGCCCGCTCGCGCCGACCGCCTCGGGCATGGCTCCCACGGCGGAGGCCACCACGGGCACGCCGAACGTCTGGGCGATGGCGAGCGCGCCGCTCTGGAAGACCTCGCGGTAGGGGAAGACGGCCACGGAGGCGAGCCCCATCCAGGCCGCGATCTCCTCGGATTCGACGTAGCGCGGCACCCAGAGGACCCGCTCCGCGATGCCCAGCTCCCGGGCGAGCGCCTGGTGCGCGGCGAGATCGAAGTCCGCGTCCGGGAAGCCGGCGAGGACGAGCCGCGCCCGCGGCGCCACGCGGGCGAAGGCTTGGAGCAGCAGGTCGATCCCCTTGTAGCGCGACAGCGTGCCCAGGAGCAGCAGGACCGGCTCGTCAGGAGCCAGTCCGAGCGCGCAACGGAGGCCGGCTGCGTCGACCCGGGGATCGCGCAGCTCCTCGAAGATCGCCTCGTTGCCGTGCGGGATCGCAACCACCCGCGCGGGTGGCAGCCCGTAGTCGGCCAGGAAGGCGCGCCGGTTGTCCTCGAAGTGGACGAAGACGCGCTCGAAGCAGCGGTAGATCCGGCGGTAGAGGAAGCGGTCCAGGGCCGAGCGGCGGAATCCGCCCGCGGCATAGGGAGCGACGTTGTGGCAGACGTCCGCCAGCCGGAGCCCGAGCATCCGCAGCAGCAGGATCGGAGCGAGGTCGCCGGGGAAGCGGATGTCGCCGAGCAGCACGAGGTCCGGCCGTTCCCGCCGCAGGTGCATCGCGAGCCGCAGCCACTCGCGGTAGTGAACGAAGGCGCGGCCGATCCGCCGCAGCTTTCTCCCGCCAGGGGACTCTCCCGCGGGCTTAGGGTCCCAGAGGCGGAGGATCTTCCGCAGCCGGAACGGGTGGGGGAGGGCGTCCAGCTCGCAGTGCCGGCTGGTGACGAGCGTGACGTCCGCGCCGGTGCCGGCGAGCGCGCGGCAGAGCTGCCAGGCGTAGTGGATCATGCCGCCGCGGCCGGCGAATTCGACGACGGAGACCCTCACCCCCGGCCCCTCTCCCATCCGCACACCCGGACCCCCGGGAGAGGGGAAGGTGGCTCCGGCACCGGCATTTCCATCCGTGGCTCCGCCGGGAAGCCCCGGAAGGGGCGCAGGCATATAGCCTGGGGTTTCAACCCCAGGTAAGAGGTCATTTTGTTTTTCCAAGTCCCGAAGGGACGCAGGCAGCTCCCCCTCCCGCCCGGGGTTCCCACCCCGGGCCCATGCCGTCGCCCCTTCGGGGCTTGGCATAAAAATGGGACTCCCTTTCCTGGGGTTGAAACCCCAGGCTTGTGCGCCCGCGAGCGCATACGTATAGAGGTGCAAGTCCTCTTCAGGCATACGCTCTCCGGCCTGTAGCCGAAGGTAACTGCGTCGCTGTGAGGCGAGGTGGGAAGCAACCGGAGGCGAGAGGACCAGTCCGCAGGATGACGAACTTGATTCGGCCTGACGTGTCC
>JBJMGZ010000355.1:0-4166 GCA_045807605.1 Thermoanaerobaculia bacterium
AGTTCGCCGACCGGCCGGCCGCGGGGTTCTCGCAGGGGGAGCGGCGCAAGGTGGCCCTCGGCCGGGCGCTGATCCACGACCCGGGCAACGTGGTCCTCGACGAGCCCACGAACGGGCTCGACGTGCCGGCCACCCGCGCCATGCGCCGCCAGGTGCGCGAGCTCGCCGAGGCCGGAAAGTGCGTGCTCTTCTCCACCCACATCCTCCAGGAGGTGGCCGCGGTGTGCGACCGGGTCGTGATCCTCGCCCGCGGCCGGGTAGTCGCCGAAGGGGCTCCGGACGAGCTGCTCCAGCGCACGGGCAAGACCAACCTGGAAGACGCCTTCGTCGAGCTGATCGGAACCGAGGAGGGGCTCGGATCATGAAAGCCCTCGTGGTGTTCGCCAAGGAGGCGCTCGACGCGGCGCGCGACCGCAGGTCGCTCGGCTCGGCGCTGATCTATTCGCTGTTCGGCCCGCTGGTGCTCGCGATGGCGCTCGGCGCCGTCGCCCGGAACCGCTCCGAGGACGGGCCGCTGCGCCTGGCGGTCGCGGGCGCGGAGCGCGCTCCGTCCCTGGTCCGCTGGCTGGAGCAGAACGGCGTCGAGATCGTCCCGTCCGGAGGCCCGGTCGCGCTGTCGATCCCGGAGGGCTACGCCGAGGATTTCCGCGCCTCGCGGCCGGCGAAGGTCGAGCTGATCTACGACGCCTCGCGGAGCGACTCGCGAGGGCCGGTGCAACGGGCGGAGACGCTCCTCGAGAGATACGGCGCCCAGGTCACGGGGCTGCGCCTGTCCGCGCGCGGGATCAGCCCGCGGGTGGCGCAGCCGGTAAAGCTCGCGCTGATCGATCGCTCGACCGCGGCATCGCGGGCGGCGCTCACCCTCGGCATGCTCCCGATCTTTCTTTTGATGGCCGCTTTCATCAGTGCCATGAACATTGCGATCGACACGACGGCGGGCGAGCGCGAGCGGGGTTCGCTCGAGCCGTTGCTGGTCCATGCCGTGTCGCGGACGGATCTCGTCGCGGGCAAATGGATGGCGGCCGCGCTGTTCAATGCGCTGGGCATGGGCCTGACGCTCCTGGTGTCGTTCCTGGTGCTGCGCTGGGACCGGCTGGAAGAGCTGGACGTGCCGGTCGCGCTCTCCCCGGGCGATGCGCTGCGCCTCTTCGTGCTCCTCCTCCCCCTGACGCTCTTCGCGCCGGCGCTCCAGATGCTGATCTCGCTCTTTGCGCGGAGCTTCAAGGAGGCCCAGACCTATCTCTCGCTGCTGATCTTCCTGCCGGTGATCCCGGGCTTCCTGTTCAGCTTTCAGCGGATCGATCCCGAGCCCTGGATGCGGGCGGTCCCGGTCCTGGCCGAGCAGGTGCTGGCCGGCGACCTGCTGCGTGGCCAGGCGAACGGTCCGATCGTCCATCTGATCGCCGCGGGGGCGACCCTGCTCGCCACGGCGCTCTGCCTGGCCGTCACCGCGCGGATGCTCTGCCATGAACGGATCGTCCTCGGCCGTTAGCGCGGCGGGGGTAGACTCCCGGGACGTGTCCAGAGCCCTGGAGGAGCGCTACGACCGGATCCTGCGCGAGCACGGCGCCGCCCTGCGCCGGGTGGCGGCGATCCACGAGGCCGATCCCGCCCGCCGGGAGGACCTCTTCCAGGACATCTGCCTGGCGCTCTGGCAGGCGCTCCCCCGCTTCCGCGGCGACTGCTCGGAGCGCACCTTCGCGTTCCGCATCGCGCACAACCGAGGCCTCACGCATGGCTGGCGGGCCCGCGGCGCGCCGGCCGCACTCGAAGAGGCCGGGGAGATCCCCGACACGAGGCGGAACCCGGAGAGCGAGCTCTGCGATCGCGACCGGCGGGAGCGGCTGCGCGCGGCCGTGCGCCGCCTGCCGCCCGTGGCGCGGCAGGTCGTGGCGCTCAGCCTGGAGGGGCTCAGCCACCGCGAGATCGGCGACGTGCTGGGCCTGAGCGAGAACAACGTGGCCGTGCGCCTGACCCGGGCGCGCAAGCTCCTGCGGGAGATCCTGGAATGAACGCGATCGACAACGAATGGCGCGACCTGATGGCGGACTGGCAATCCGGGGAGCCGGTCGAGCACCGGCGCATCCGGCGCAAGGTGCGGCGCCAGGGCTGCCGGATGGTCCTCCTCACCCTTTTCGAGATCGCCGGGTGCGCGGCCCTGCTCGCCTGGATCTGGAAGGCGTCGCTGGAGCAGCCGCGGGCGATCGGGACCGTGGGCTTCGCGGGCACGGCCGTGCTCGTCGTCCTGGCGCTCGCGTTCTCGTTGTGGAATCGGCGCGGGATCTGGGCGCCGGCGAGCGAATCGACGCTCACCTTCGTCGAGCTTTCGCTGGAGCGGCAGCGCCGCAAGCTCGTGGCCCTGCGCTTCGGCCCCTGGCTGCTGGCCGTGGAGCTCGCCTTCCTGGTCCCCTGGTCGGTCTGGGCCCTGCTCTCCCGGCCCGCCGAGCCCTGGAGATGGCTCTTCGCCTTCGGCTGGATGATCGGGATGTCCGCGCTCCTCCTGGCCTCGTCGGCCTGGTACAGGCGAAGGACCCTGCGCGAGACGGCCGAGTGGGAAGAGCTCCGGCGGGCGCTTGCGGGGGAGTGAGCCCGCCGCCCGACCCCTCTATCCTCCCCCCGCTGCGCGGGAGAGGATGCCACCGCCCGGCCTTGTTGGCACAGTGAATCAGTGGCGACCCCCAAGGCCTTGAAGCCAGACTTGACACTTGAAGCCGACAGTGACAGATTTCTGTCATGCAGACGACGTTGCGTTTGGACGACGAGATCTTCCGGCAAGCCAAGTCCCAGGCGGCGGCGCGGGGTATCAGCTTGACCCGGCTCGTGGAAGAGGCGATCCGGGAGCATCTCGCCAAGCCCGCTCCCCGGCCAGGCCGCAGGCGCGTGCGCCTTCCCGTGTCCACTGCGTCGGGCGGCCTGGCTCCAGGGTTCTCGACCCTCGAAGAAGCTGTTGCCGCCGCCGATCTCGCCGAAGACCGGCGCCGAGCGCGCTGACATGGATCTTCTGGACGCCAATATCCTGATCGGGGCTTTCCGGCCGGACGACCCAGACCATGCAGTCCTGAAGGGTTGGCTGGAAGAGACATTCAACGAGGGGCTTTCCGTGACGTTCCCGGCCCTCGTCGAAGTGGCCTTCCTGCGCATCGTCACCCATCCCAAGATCTTCGGTGTTCCGTCTCCACTCGAAGAGGCCGTGGGCTTCTTGCAGGCCATCCATGAGAGCGGCCTGTTCCAGGAAGCTGCGTGGACTCCTCGCGTCCGCGCACGGTGGCAACGCTGGTGTCGCGAGCTCGGACTGCAAGGAAACGACGTCAACGACGCCTACCTCGCCGCCACCGCCGCCGAAGCGCGTTACCGCCTGGTGAGCCGGGACCGAGGCTTCAGCCGCTTCCCCGGTCTGGACCGATGGAACCCGGCCACCTCCGGACACCCGGACGAATAGCCCGCTTCCGGCCACGGGGCAATAGCGGCTAGACTCTCCGGTCCGCGGGGTCACTCCGGCCCCGACGCTCTCCGGAGAGAGACCGCATGGAGTTCCAGGGCACCGAACGCTACTACCTCGACCCCGAGCTCGGGGCGATCGTCAACATGGCGCTGGTCATGGAAAAGCCGCTGCTCCTCACCGGCGAGGCCGGCACCGGCAAGACCCAGCTCGGGTTCGAGGTGGCCACGGCCCTGGGCATGCCCATCGAGACCCTGCGCTGCAAGTCCACGATCAAGGGCGAGGAGGCCTGCTACGTCCAGGACACCGTCCTGCGCCTGAACGACGCCCGCTTCGGCACGACCGCTCTTCCCGAGGGACGAGGGCGCAACGTCGACGATTTCTTCGACTACGTGATCTGGGGACCCATCGGCCGCGCCTTCCGCGCCGACGAGCGCGTCGTGCTCCTTTTGGACGAGATCGACAAGACCGAGTCGGACGTGCAGGACAACCTGCTCGACGTGCTGGAGGACTGCCAGTTCACGATCCGCGAGGTCAACCAGACGATCCAGGCGAGGAAGCGGCCGTTCATCCTCATCACGTCGAACGCGAAGCGCGAGCTGTCCGACCCGTTCCTGCGGCGCTGCTACTGCCACCACATCGCCTTCCCCACCCCGGAGCAGATGCGCGAGATCGTCCACCTCCACTTCCCCGACATCGAGAAGGGCCTCCTCGACTCCGCCCTCGG
>JBJMGZ010000356.1:0-4263 GCA_045807605.1 Thermoanaerobaculia bacterium
CCGTCGCCCCGCGGGGCTCACTGCTCACGGCCAAGATGTGTGTAACGGTATGGGCTTCAGCCCCAGGCTTTATGCCTGCGCCCCTGCCGGGGCTTCTCGGGCCGGACACTTTCGAGACACCCTCTGAGCCCATTCCTCTTCCGACGAGCTGCGCCGTGCCGGCGCGGCGGCGCGCCTGAGCGAAATACTTCCTCCTGCGCGTCACTCTCCGGTGAAAGCAGCCTTACCGACCGGAGGTAACCCATGAGACCCGCACGCCTTCTCTTTCTCCTCGCTCTCGCCCTTCCCGGCCTGGCCGCGGCGGACGTCTTTCCGCCGGTCACGGAGGCGGAGCGCGCGCTCGCCGCGGTGCCGGGCGAGCCGAACGCTCCGGCGGTGATCCTGTTCCGCAAGTCCGAGTTCCTGATGATGGGCTACGGCGTCGCCGGCCGGCAGGAGAGCTCGTCCCGGCTGCTGGTCCAGGAGAGGTGGAAGATCCTCACGGAGCAGGGCAAGGACCTCGGGGAGGTCGCGGTGGCGCACTCCAGCGCCGCCCGGCTGAGCGGCTTCAAGGGTCGCACGGTGCTGCCCGACGGGCGGGTCCTCCCCCTGGGCGACGACGCCAGGTTCCAGCGCAAGCTCTCCCGGCGCCGCAACCAGTCGGTGACCACGGTGGCCTTCCCCGGCGTCGAGGTCGGCGCCATCCTCGACTATCAATACGAGCTGCGTTTCGATCACTTCTTCATGCTCGAGCCCTGGTACCTCTCCGACGTCCTGCCGGTCCTCCATGCCGAGATCCTGTTCAAGATTCCACAGGAGATCCGCGCCCAGTCCTGGATGCGCGATCCCTACCAGGTCGGCATCAAGTCGGAAAGCCGCCAGACCGCGACCGGAACCGAGATCCGGGTCTGGGCGGACAACGTGGCCCCGGTCCCGGACGAACCCTTCGGGCTCCCGTTCGCCGACACGGCGGCGCTGATGTTGATGCTGCCTCTGGCGTACGACCACGGCGGCTATGAGACGAAGCTGCTGGAGAGCTGGCAGAGCGTCTGCGCGCTGCTGGACGACCTCTACGGGGAAGCGCGGCGCAAGGACGGCGCCGCGGTGAAGAAGGCCCGCGAGCTCGCCGCCGCTCCCGTCGCCGCGCGGGAGAAAACCGAGGCCCTCTACCGCTTCGTGCGCGACAATATCGAGACGATCGAGGCGCCCGGCGTCTACCCCGCCGAGGGCTCGTCTCCGGACAGGACCCTGACCCAGCGGCGCGGCGACTACGTGGACAAGGCCCTGCTCCTCCAGACGATGCTCCGCGCCGTCAAGGTCGATTCGCGGCTGGTCTGGGCGGCCCACCGCTGGAACGGCCTGATCGACATCCGGGTCGCCAACCCTTCCATCTTCGACACCCTTTTCGTGGCCGTGGACCTGGACGGCAAGCGCTGGTATCTCGACCCCTCGGACCGCGCCCTCGCGTTCGGACGCCTGCGCTACGGCTATGAAGGAATGCCGGCGCTGCTCTTCGACAAGAAGAAGCCCGAGCCGATCGAGCTGCCCGTGGCTCCGTTCGAGCAGAACGGCCGGCGCGCGGTCGTGGACCTCGCCCTCGACGCCGGCGGCCGCCTCGCGGGCCAGGGGGAGCTCACCCTCACGGGCCACCACGCCTGGGAGCGCACCCGGTGGCGGGACGATGACGCGGCCACCCTGAAAGCCTGGACGGACTGGCTCGCCGGGGAGCTCGCGGGCTTCCAGGTGGAGGAGGTCCGGTTCGAGGAGGAGATCGAGGAGCAGGCGGTGCGGGTCACCTGGACGATGAAGCAGCGGGAGGACGAGGTGCTCGGCGACGAGGCATCGCTCCACCCGAGCCTTCCGCTCGGACCCTCGACGCAGCCCTTCGTGCAGGACGCCTCCAGGCGGCGCACCGCGGTGCTGTTCCAGTTCGCCGACCGCGACGAGGTGGAGCTGCGGCTGCGCTGGCCCGAGGGCTGGAAGCTGGAGGCGAAGCCGAAGCCGGTGACCCTCAAGAACCGCGCCGGAGAGCTGGCCGTCGCCCTGGAGATGGACGAAGCCGGGCGCTCGCTGACCTATCGCAGGCGCCTGGACATCCCCAAGCGGCAGCTCGACACGACCGGGCAGTACGAGGACGCCCGCTCCCTCTTCCGCGCCGCGGTCGCGAGCGACGCGGAGCCGCTGGGGCTGGTCAGGAACTGAAGGCTCAGGGCGGCGGCGTCGCTTCGGGCTCCGGGGTCTCCTCGGCCGGCAGCGGCGCCAGCAGGGGGGGAGGCGTGTCCTGCGGCTCGGCGGCCGGCGTCGTCTCCACCTCGGCCGGCGACGGCTCCGGGGCGGCGTCCGCCGGGGGAGTCGCCGCGGGGCGCGGCTGCGCCGGCCGGATCAGGATCTGGCTCTCCTCCTCGACCTCGGTCTCGTCCTCGTCCCACTCCTCGGCGGGCATCGGCTCGGCTTCGAGGTCGTCCGTGAGCGGCTCGTCGACCTCCGCTCCGGGGACGACGTCCTGCGGCTCCTGGCCGTAGCCGTAGCCGAAGTTCGAGATCTCGATCCGCCCTTCATCGTTCTGGTACACCTGGTAGTCGTAGAGCGGCTCGCCGGTGACCGGATCGATCGGCACTTCCCCATAGGCCGCGTACTGGCCGAAGCCCGGACGGTGCCGCATGCAGGTCTCGGTCGGCGCCTGCCACTCCGCGAACACCTCGCTCACCTTGAGCGGGCAGGCCTCGGTCGCGATCTGGCCCGTGGTCGGATCGACCGTCTGCATCACGATCCCGCGCGGCGGGGTGAACGGCAGGTATCCCCGGGGCGGTCGCACCGCGGCCGTGAAACGGCTCCAGATCGGCAGCGCCGCCTTGGCGCCCGACAGCCGGGTGCGCGCGTTGTCGTCGTAGCCCACCCAGACCACGGACACCCGGTCCGGCGAGTAGCCGGCGAACCAGTTGTCCCGCCGGTCGTTCGTCGTGCCGGTCTTGCCTGCCAGGCGGTCGCGGACGCCGTAGCCGCGGGCGGCGCTCGCCGTGCCGCGGTCCAGGGCCCCCTGCAGGATCGAGGTCACCAGGAAGGAGGCCTCGGCCGGCATCACCCGGCGCGGCGCGGGCAGATCGTCGCCCAGGACCCGCTCGCCGGACCTCTCGAAGACCGCGGCCAGGCCGTGCAGCTCCGGCCGCGCTCCCTCGTTGGCGAAGGTCGCGTAGGCCTCGGCCATCTCGTAAGGCGTGGCCTCGAAGGCCCCCAGGGCGAGCGAAGGCACGGTGTCGAAGTCCGCGGAGAAGCCCATGTCCCTGGCCAGATCCACGACCCGGGTGAGCCCCACCTGCAGCGCCAGGCGCACGGTCGGGATGTTCAGGCTCTGCTCCAGCGCCGTGCGCACCGTCACCATGCCGCGGAAGCCGCGGTCGTAGTTCTGCGGCTTCCAGGACAGGCCCTTGGCCTTGACCGTGATCGGCGAGTCCTTGATCAGCGAGGCCGGGGAGACCACCGCCTCCTCGAACGCCGCGGCGTAGACCACGGGCTTGAACGCGCTCCCCGCCTGGCGCCGCGCCCGGGTGACGCGGTCGAACTGGGAGAGCGACCAGCTGCGGCCGCCCACGTAGGCGAGGATCGCGCCGTCCCGGGGATCGACCGAGAGCAGCGCCCCCTGGAGCGGACCCTTGCTGCGGCTGCTGCGCTCCAGGCCGTTCTCCAGCCCGGCCAGGCCCTGGCGCACCGCCTTCTCGGCCTGCTTCTGGTCGCGCCAGCGCAGGGTCGCGAAGAGGATGTACCCCTCGTCCGGCAGGTCGTCGACGTGGAAGCGCTCCTCGGCCTCGCGCTCGGCCAGCTCGGCGAAATAGGGAGCGTTGGGCCGGGCGCTGACGGTCTGGGGATCGGTCCGCAGCGGCTCGCCCATGGCCTGGCGGACCTGCTCCGGAGTGGCCCAGCCGAGCTCGCCCATGCGCTTCAGCACCCAGTTGCGGCGTTCGACCGCCTTGCCGGGGTGCTGAGAGGGCATGTAGGTGCCCGGCGTCTGGATCATGCCGGCCAGGGTGGCCGCCTCGGCCAGGGTGAGCTGCGACGGGTGCTTGCCGAAGTAGGCCCAGGAGGCGGCGCCGAGGCCGAGCACCTGGGCCGGACCGCTCTTGCCCCAGTAGATCTCGTTGAGGTACGCCTCGAGAATCCTCTCCTTGCTGAAGCGCGCCTCGATCATGACCGCGATCCAGGCCTCCTTGGCCTTGCGCACCAGCGACCTCTTGCTCGTCAGGTAGAGGTTCTTGACCAGCTGCTGGGTGATCGTGCTGCCCCCCTGCT
>JBJMGZ010000357.1:0-4539 GCA_045807605.1 Thermoanaerobaculia bacterium
CCCCGCCCGTCCTCTGAGGGCCTACCCCGCCTTCCCCCGCACCGCCTCCAGCCGTTGCCTCAGCTCCAGGGCGCTTGCCGGCCGGCGGTTCCGGCTGCGGTTGAGGGCCACGCGGAAGAGCTCGGCGAGGCTGTCGTCGTACTCGGGGCAGAGCTGGTTGAGGTCGGGGACGCGGCCGAGGCGGATGCGGGTCGCGGTCTGGCGCGGATCGGCGCTGCTGAAGACCTTGCGGCCGAGCAGGCACTCGTAGAGCACGATCGCCAGGCTCCAGAGGTCGAAGAGGGCGTCCGGCGTCTTGCCCTCCAGGGCCTCGGGGCAGAGATAGGAAAGCGTCCCCACCAGCGGCTTCGAGAGCGGCGTGATGCCGTCGATGTGGGTCCAGAGCGAGCTCGACGGGACGAGCGACGGATCCTCGGCGAGGCGCTCCATCTCCCCCTCCTCGCGCTCCCGCCGCAGGTCGTACATCAGCCTCGCGATCCCGAAATCCATCAGCTTGGGCGTGCCGTTCCGGGTGTAGCCGATGTTGCTCGGCTTGATGTCGCGGTGCAGGATGTCCGCCGAATGGAGATGACCGAGAGCGTCGGCCATCTGGATGCCGAGCTCCACGGTCTCCAGCGCGGAGAGGCGGCCGCGGTCGAGGAGGCGATGGGCGAGGGTGCCGCCTTCGAGCAGCTCCATGACCAGGATGGGCGTGCCCTGCCAGGTCTCCATGCCGTAGACCGGCGCGAGATGGGTGTGCGAGACCGCGGCGGCGGTGCGGGCTTCGCGCCGCAGCCGCATGGCATCCTCGGGGGAGACCCGGCGCAGGGTCTTGACCGCCACCGGCCGTCCGAGGGAGAGGTCGGAGCCGCGGTAGACCACGCCCATGCCGCCGATGCCGATGCGCCTCTCGAAGCGGAACTTGCCGGGCAGGACGTAGGGCACGTGCGAGGGCTCCAGCCGCTTGCTGCAGGCGCTGCACAGGACGGTGTAGGAGGGGTAGAGCTTGCCGCAGTTCGCGCACTCGCGGGCCAGCTCGGTGAGCGCCATCGGCTCGGCCGCGGTCTCGTCCTCGTCGAGCTCGGCCAGCGCGCGAGAGCCGCGCCGGGAGCGCGGGGCCGGCGTGGCCGAGCGGGTCTGCTCCAGCTCGATCACCCAGCCGGCGCTGCTCGCGATGGCGCGCAGGAGATCGCGGTCCTCCTTGAGGAACGGGAGGCCGCTGCGCTTCTCCCCCAGGCCGAGGATGCCGAGCAGCGACCCGTCGCGCGCCAGGATGGGGACGATCAGCTTGAAGCCGCTGTCCACCAGCCAGTGGCGGTCGCGGTCCGGCAGCCGGGTCAGGGGCGAGCGCTGGTCGTCGAGCTCGATGGGGAGCGGCTCGCTGGCGTCCGAGACCAGCAGCGCGAGCGGCGAGGAGGCGTCCAGGCGCCGGTTGCGCTGCCGCGGCTCGCACAGCAGGCCCGAGCGCGGGTCGATGATCAGCATCGAGACCACGTCCAGGTGCAGCGCCAGGTCCACCTGCTCGGCGACTAGGGAGGCCAGGGCGGCGATGCCCGAGGTGCCGCGCACCCGCTCCAGGAGCTGCGTGAGGATGCGCCGCGAGTCGTACTGCTCGCGGAAGAAACGCCGGTCGATCGTCTCGAGCAGCGTTCTGCGGTAGTACAGCGCGGCGAGCCCGACGGCCGCGGCCGAGGCGAGCAGCGGCAGCCGCGGCCCGGAGAAGATCTCGACGATCCGCTGGTTGCGGTTCTGGTAGAAGTAGACGATCAGGGCGGCGATCGGCACGGCGGCGAGAACGATCGTCGTGTAGCGGGCGAGGGCGTACTGCGCGGCGCGGCGGGCGAGCAGCCGCACGTCGAGCACCTGGTGGAACAGGACGGCGTAGGGGGTGATGATCGGAAACATCAGGATGAACCCCGTGTTGGCCAGGAGGACCGCGCGGCCGAGGGCGGGGCGGGCGTCCTTGAGCTCCTGGTACGGGGGGTAGAACAGGCCCGCGAGCATCTCGGCGAACGAGGGAAACGCGGCCACGGTGAGCGCCTGGAGGAAGAGTCGGACCCGGCGCTGCTCGGTCCCCTGGACGTGGCGCGACCGCCAGTAGAGGAACACGAACGCCGCCGCGGTGAGCGGCAGCACGACGCTGTAGTAGATCCCCTGGCCGCGCATGGGGATGAGCTTCCCCAGCAGGTCCAGACGCCAGATCTTCCATGCGGCGTAGTGCAGCAGGTTGAACGCGAAGAGCGCCGACCCCACCGCCAGGCTGGTGAGCACGGCCGCCCGGAGCCGGCGCTGCCCCACCTTGGAGACCAGCGGGTGCGGGAAGTCGCGGGCGAAGGACCAGAGAAAGAAGGCCATGAAGGAGTCCAGCTCCAGCGCGTCGAGGAGCTCCATCACGCCGGCGCCGGGGTAGTGGAACCTCACGAAGGTGCGCAGCGGCCGGTTCAGGAAGGCGGTGGTCGCCATGAGGAAGAAGCCGCCGAGGTTCACGGCGCGGTCGTCGCGCCGGCCGCCGAAGATCAGCAGCAGGCCGGTGCACAGGAACGGCACGGCATAGATGGCATGGAGGTACCAGGGGTAGAAGTCGTCCTGGATGTGATCGTGGGCGGCGGCGAGGGCGACGAGCCCCGCTCCCGCCTTGATCAGGGCGAGGAGCGGGAGCAGCCGTTTCCAGAGACCGGCACTCAGCACGAGCGGGTGAAGGTCCGCAGGCTCAGGGAACCGGGGGGAGTGGGGGTACAGGCGGACAATAGGGTGTATCCGATTCGACCTGGACCTGCTCTGCCGACTCATAGACCTGCATCACGGTGATCGTGGGGGAGCCCTGCTGGATCGCCTTCAGGGCCGCCAGGCTGCCGATCGCACGGATGCGGTCGAGCACCTGAAGCGCCTCGCTCCCCCAGGCCGCGATGAGAGTGGGCGTAATGGCATTGTAATACCAGCGGTGCAGCTCAAGAGCTGCTTCCTGGGAAACGCGCACGGCGCCGGTCCCCTGGCCGAAGGCCACGTAAACTTGCGCCATGATTCCATCCTGTGTGTAAGCCATTTGAATCTCTCCTTTTCGAAAAAAAGCATGAAGGAACGCCGGTCTCTGGATCCGACAGCGTGCGCCTCTATCCGAAAACAAGAGAAACGGAAGCAGACGAAAGGTTAGCAGGCAGGGCGGGGGAAGGGAAGGACGAAAAGGACGTAAAGGACGAAAGGGACCCAAGGGACGAGTATTTCAGGCCCTTTCAGGTAGATTTCCAGCCGTGCGAGTGTGCTTCACCCACCTCGGCTGCAAGCTCAACCAGGCGGAGACCGAGCGCCTGGCCCGGGATTTCCTCGCCGCCGGGCACCGGGTGGTGGGCTCGCCCGGCGAGGCCGACCTGCACGTGGTCAACACCTGCACGGTCACCCATACCGCGGCGAGGGCCTCCCGGAAGGCCGCCCGGCGCGCTCCGCGGACCGTCCTCACCGGTTGCTATGCCACGGACCAGCCCGGCGAAGCGGCCCGGCTAGCCGGGGTGGACCTGGTCGTCCCCAACCCGGAGAAGGACCGGCTTCTCGACCACGTCCATGCCGCTTTCCCGGATCTCGCTCCATCCGAGGTGCCGGTGCCGTGGGTGAGGCTCCCCTTCGGCCAGTCGTTCGGCCATACGCGCGCCCTGGTCAAGGTGGAGGACGGCTGCAACATGCGCTGCTCGTTCTGCATCATTCCTTCGACCCGGGGGCGCCAGCGGAGCCGTCCGCTGGCCGAGGTGGTGGAGGAGGTGCGCTCGCGGGTCGCGGGGGGCTATCGGGAGGTGGTGGTCACCGGCGTCCAGATCTCGGCCTACCGCTCCGGGGACGACCGGCTCTACGAGCTGGTGCGCGCGGTGCTGGCGCGGACCGGGGTCCCCCGCCTGCGGCTCACCTCGATCGCGCCCTGGGACCTGGACGAGCGCCTCCTGGAGCTCTGGTCCGACCGCCGGCTCTGCCGCCACCTCCACCTGTCTCTGCAGAGCGGCTCGACCGCGACCCTGCGGCGGATGCGCCGGCCCTACACGGCGGAGGGGTACCTCGAAGTCCTGGAGAGGGTGCGGTCCTCGATTCCGGGGGTGGCGATCACCACGGACGTGATCGTGGGCTTCCCCGGCGAGACCCCGGAGGAATTCGAGGAGAGCCTGGCCACCGTGGAAGCCGCCCGCTTCGCCAAGGCGCACGTCTTCCCTTTCTCCCCCCGGCCCGGCACCGAGGCCGCGGACCTGCCCGGCCCGGTGCATCCCGACGAGAAGAAGGCCCGCATGGAGCGCATGCTCGCGGTCGCCGAGCGCGCCGAGCGGGACTTCTGGGGAGAGCACGTCGGGCGGAGGGAGACGGTGCTGTGGGAGCGCGGCGGGCAGGGGCTGACGGACAACTATCTCCGCGTGCACTGCCCCGAGGGGGTGTGGAACCAATTCAGCGAGGTGGAGGTGGTTGGGCTGGCGGCGGACGGGGTGGTTGGACATCTGTTGGAACCACCGTCTCCCTTGGGCGCCTTCCCCCCACTGTAGAGACGCCCCGTGGGGCGTCTCCTCCGAGCGGAAGGTCACGGCAAGACGG
>JBJMGZ010000358.1:0-6775 GCA_045807605.1 Thermoanaerobaculia bacterium
CCGGCGTTGGGCCGGCCGACGAAGGCCACGGTGCCGGATTTCTTCACGGTCTCTCCTCTTGTTCCTCCCCGCCGCCTTCCGGGATCTTCTCCACTTTGACGGTCTGGATGCGGCGGTCGGCCACGGCTTCGACGGTGAAGCGGAGGCCGTAGCACTCGACCGTCTCGCCGGGCTGCGGCACGTGCCCGAGGGCGCTGAAGATGAGGCCGGCGACGGTCTCGTACTCCGGATCCTCGATCTCCACCTCGAACAGCTCGTCCAGCAGCTCGATGTGGGCGCGGCCGTCCAGGCGGTAGCCGCCGTTTTCGAGCGGCTCCAGCTCGGCGGCGAGCGCCTCGTGCTCGTCCATGATCTCGCCCACGATCTCCTCGATCAGGTCCTCGACCGTCACGAGACCGGCCGTGCCGCCGTACTCGTCCACCACGATCGCCACCTGCTGGAAGCGTGCCTGGAGCTCCTTGAGCAGCTCGCCGAGCGGCTTGGTCTCGGGGATGAAGAGCGGCGGCTTGATCAGCTCCTGCGCCGGCGGCGGCTCGGGGAGGCGCGAGGCGCGCAGCACGTCGCGGATGTGCAGGATGCCCACGATGTTGTCGATCGAGTCCTGGTAGAGCGGGATGCGCGAGTGGCCGGACTCGACGAAGCGCTCGGCCAGGACGTCGATCGCCGAGTCGACCGAGGCGCAGATCATGTCGATCCTGGGCGTCATGACGCTCCGCACCAGGGTGTCGCGGAAGTCCACGATGCTCCAGAGCCACTCCCCCTGCTCGGGCTCCAGGATGCCTTCGCGCGTGCCCACGTCGATGAAGGCCTCGATCTCCTCGTCCGTGGCCGACTCCTCTTCCCCCCCGTCCTCGCGGCGGTCGCGCTCCAGGGAGACGTTGGGGACCAGCGGCGTCAGGAGCGTGAGCACCGGCGAGAGGAGCAGCAGGACGGCGCGGTAGACGCGGGTGAGCGCCCGCAGGGCGCGCTCGGGGTCGTGCCCCACCAGCGCCCGGTTGGTCATCTCGATCGCCGCCACGACGATCAGGACGATCGCGAGCGACCAGGCCGCCGGGTGCGCCCGATGGAAATGGGTCAGGATCTCCGCCAGCGCCACGTACAGGCCGATCGGCGCCAGCCGCGCGGTGAGCGACAGGATGAAGCGGAAGAGCACGAATCGGTGCGGCGAGTCGTAGAGGCGGCGCAGGCGGCCCCCTGCCTCCTCCGCCCAGTGGCGCAGGCGGATCGGGCCGCTCCTCTCCAGCAGGGCGGAGAGCACCGAGGAGATCGCGGCTACCGGCAGCAGCAGGCCGAAGCTCCAGGCGAACAGCGCGAGGGGAAGCGTGTTGTCGAGGGTCTCAGGCATGGTCTTCGCCGATCCAGGTCCGCCGCAGACGGCGCTCGAGGCGCTCCATCTCCCCCCGATCGGTCTCGTGATCGTAGCCCAGGCAGTGCAGAAGCCCGTGCAGCAGGAGCACCTTGAGCTCCCGCTCGGCCGGATGGCCGCGGTCTTCCGCCTGCCGGCGGGCGGTGGGAACGGAGATCAGGACGTCTCCAAGGTGGCGGCCGCCGTCCGGCGTCTCCCCGGAGCTGCCCGGAAACGAGAGCACGTCCGTGGGCCTGTCCTTGCCGCGGTAGTCCCGGTTCATCCGGTGCAGCTCGCGGTCACTCGCGAAGCGCACCCCGAGGCTCGCCGGTCCCTCCACCAGGGCGGCGGTCAGCCGCTCCAGCCAGGGGCGGAGACGGCGGGCTGCGGCTTCGGGGTAGCGGTTGGGGTTCTGCAGGACGATTTCTAGGCCGGAGGTGAGGCCGGAGGTGACGCCGGAGATCCCGTCCACGGGCGCGGAGCCTATGCCAGGTTCCTTCATCCGCTCAGGAGGCCCGGGCCGCGGCTCCCGCCTCGGGGGAGGGGACACGCTTGTCGGCGCGTCTCGAGCCGGCGTTGAAGTCGAAGCCGGGATAGTCGATCCGCTGGTGGAAGATGTTGGCGAGCACGCGCAGGAAGGTGTCCGAGACGGTGCGCAGGTCCGAGAGCGTCAGGTCGGTGTGCTCGAGCTGCCCGTCCTTGAGGATGTCGTCGAGGATGGTCTGGATCAGCCCGCGGATCTTGGCCGGGGCGGGCTCGGCCAGGGTGCGGCTCGCGGCTTCCACGGCGTCCGCGAGCATGAGCACCCCCATGACCTTGTTGTGCGGCTTGGGGCCGGGATAGCGGTACTTGTCCTCGGTCACCTCCACGGCCTCGGGGTCCTTCTGCTCGATCGCCCGGTGGTAGAAGTACTTGATCAGCCGCGTGCCGTGGTGCTGCGAGACCGCGTCCTGGATCACCTGCGGCAGGTGGTGCTCGCGGGCGAGCTCCAGCCCGTCCTTGACGTGGTTGAGCAGGATCAGCGCGCTCATCGAGGGCAGCAGCTTGTCATGGCGGTTCTGCCCGCCGCGCTGGTTCTCGACGAAGTACTCGGGCCGCAGGACCTTGCCCACGTCGTGATAGAGCCCCGCGGCGTAGGCGAGCACCGGATCGGCGCCGATCGCCTCGCAGCCTTCCTTGGCCAGGTTCGCGACCATCAGCGAGTGCTGGAAGGTGCCGGGCGCCTCGAACGCCAGGCGGCGCAGCAGCGGCAGGTTGGTGTTCGACAGCTCGACCAGCTTGATGTCCGTGGTGATGGCGAGGAGCGACTCCAGGATGGGCACCGCGAAGCTCGCCACCGCCGTCACCAGCAGGCCGCCCGTGAAGGCGCAGAGCAGGTCGAAACCGAGCTGCATCCAGCCGCGCTCCAGGGCTCCCAGGGCGGTGAGGATGAGCACCATGAGGAGGTTGACGACTCCGACCACCAGCCCCACGCGCACCATGACCAGCCGCTGCCGGAACTGGTAGAGGTCCAGAGCGTGGATGGCCGCGAGCGAGCCGGCGAAGCCGTAGAAGATGATCCACTGCGCGTCGCCGTCCACCGACAGGCGGCTCGCCAGGATCGAGAACAGGATGGAGAGCACGAGCGCCGCATGGCGCCCGAGAAGGAGAGCCGCGAGGAGCGCCAGCGAGGCGAAGGGGATCGCGTAGGCATAGCTCCGCGCCGAGTTGAGCGGCTCGGCCTCGAACGCGCCCGAGAGCGCGCCGGCCATCAGGAAGCAGAACTTCGCCACCAGGAGCGACCCCAGGAGGAGCAGCAGGCTCTCGCCGAACACCCGCCGGGGCGCGTGGTCCGCGACCTTCTCCCGCGACAGCGCCAGCCAGACCACGGCGCAGGCGAGCGCCAGGAGGAAGAAGGTCGCGGCGAGCGGCGGCACCTGCAGGCGCAGCTGGCGCTCGCCGCGCATCTGGGCGATGATCCGGGCGTCGCCCGCGTCCACGACGTCCCCCTTGCGCACGATCACCTGCCCCTTGCGGATCTGGTTGAAGACCCGCCCGGCTCCGGCCGCGGCGGCCTCGCTCCTGTCGAGCGTCTCGCTGCGGTTGGGGAGCAGGTTGATGGGCAGGTTGTCGAACAGCAGGTCGGCCAAGAGGGTGCGCTCGCGGGTCGTGTAGCCGCTCCAGTCGCCGATCTCGGAGTCGAGGAACTCGCGCGCCTCGCCGGGATAGCCGAGGTGGTCGAAGAGGTCGAAGTGGACCTCCTCGGTAGTTTGCCCGGTGCCTTGCGCGCCCGGCGCGAGCTTGCGCAGGGAGACGCCGCGCATCCGGTTTTCGAGGAGCAGGGCCTTGTTGCTGACCACGCCCCGGCGCAGGGCGCGGGTGGCCACGGAGCGCAGGCGCTCCTCCAATTGCGCCGAGAACCTCTTGCGCACCAGCAGCTCGGCCTGGCCGTCCGAGATCCGGAGCTGCTCGGGGCCGATCTCCTTGAGCAGGTCCTGGGCGGTCGGCGATCCCGGCGATACTGGCGATGCCGGCGATATTGCGGGAGCCGGCGATTCGACGGAGGCGGACCGAACGAGCAATCGCCGGCCGCGGACGAAGATCTTCTCGATGCGGCCGTCGAGGTCGTCGAGGGCTCCGAGATCCAGGTCGTAGACCGGCAGCACGGCCTCGCGGGCCTGCTGCTGCTTGGTGCGGGTGGCGTCCTCGTCCCAGACCAGGAGGTCGCGGGAGGCGACGTAGTCGCGGGCGGCGATGGCGCCCGGGGTCGCCCGCGGCGAGAACAGGAAGGCGCCCGGCATCAGGGTCCAGGTGCCGACGAGCAGGAAGACCGCCACCCAGAGGGAGGGCGTCTCCAGGGCGCGCTGCCAGGGCCGCTTCTCCTGCAGCCGGCGGCGCAGGAGGAAGGTGCCCGTCTGGAGGATGTCGATCCGGGACGGGCGGTTCTTGGGGGCAGGGCTCGACATGGCCGGTTCCGGCTTGCGCCAGCCTACGACGGAGAAGGCGCCTCCGCCTGGTGTGCCGGCACGGCCGTCCGTTCCCGTTCGCGCTCGGCCTTCACGCGGTCGAACGAGTCGTACGCGGTCACGATCTTCTGCACCAGGGCGTGGCGGACCACGTCCCGCTGGTCGAAGAAGAAGAACTTGATCCCCTGGACGCCGGAGAGCACCTCCTGCGCCTCGCGCAGGCCGGACATGCGGCCCTGCGGCAGGTCCACCTGGGTGATGTCGCCGTTGATCACTGCCTTGGAGTTGAAGCCGATGCGGGTGAGGAACATCTTCATCTGCTCGGTCGTGGTGTTCTGCGCCTCGTCCAGGATGATGAAGCTGTCGTTCAGAGTCCGCCCGCGCATGAAGGCGATGGGCGCGACCTCGATGATGCCGCGCTCCAGCATGCGCCCGACCTTCTCGTAGCCGATGATGTCGTGGAGCGCGTCGTGGAGCGGCCGCAGGTACGGGTTGACCTTCTCCGCCAGGTCGCCGGGCAGGAAGCCGAGCTTCTCGCCGGCTTCGACCGCGGGCCGGGCCAGGATGATGCGCCGCACCTTCTTCTCCAGCAGGTAGGCGGCGGCCATGGCCACGGCGAGGTAGGTCTTGCCCGTGCCCGCCGGGCCGATGGAGATGACGATGTCGAAGTCGATCATCGCCTGCATGTAGAGCTGCTGCCGGAAGGTGCGGGGCGTGACCATGCGCCGCACGACGGCCAGCATGCCGTCGGGCAGGAAGAAGTCGACCAGCGAGGTCTCGGGGGCCTCGGCGGCCACCCGGATGGCGGTCGGCACCTCGCCGGGCTTGAAGCGGTAGCCCTTCGCGGTCACCGCGTTCAGGCCCGCGAAAAGGCGCTCGGCAGCCTCGACCCGCTCGGGCTCGCCCTGGATGTTCAGCTCGTTGCCGCGGGCGGTCACCGTCACGTCGAAGGCGCGCTCGACGCGCCTCAGGTTCTCGTCATGGGTGCCGAACAGGGTATCCAGCCCCTCTTCGGCGAGGGTCACTTGCGTCATGTTCCGGGTTCTTCAGGGGATACGTTCATAAATGGGGAGGCCGCCGCGAGCGGCGGCCTCGGAAGCGCTGAGTCTAACCTACTTCTTGCCGTACTCGTAGAAGCCCCGGCCGCTCTTCCTGCCGAGCCGGCCGGCCGATACCATCTGCTTGAGGAGCGGCGGCGGCGCGAAGCGCTTCTCCCGGTACTCCTCGAACATGATGTTGGCGATGTAGTAGGTCGTATCGAGCCCCACGAAGTCGAGCAGGGTGAACGGCCCCATGGGGTAGCCGCAGCCGAGCTGCATCCCCTTGTCGATGTCCTCGACGCTCCCCACCCCCTCTTCCAGGGCGCGGATGGCGTCCAAGAGATAGGGGACGAGCAGCCGGTTGACGACGAAGCCCGAGTTGTCGCGGCAGGCGATCGGCTCCTTGCCGAGCGAGCGCACGAACTCGAACGCCTCGCCGAAGGTCTCCTCCGAGGTGATGAGGGTGCGCACGACCTCGACCAGCTTCATCACCGGCACCGGGTTGAAGAAGTGGAGCCCTACGAAGCGGTCCGGCCGGCGGGTGAACATGGCCATCTGGGTGATCGTCAGCGACGAGGTGTTGCTGGCGAAGATCGCCCCCTCCTTGACCACCTCGTCGAGATGGGTGAAGGTCTTGCGCTTCTCGTCCAGGTTCTCGACGATGGCCTCGACCACGAGGTCGCAGTCGGCCAGGTCGCTCAAATCGACCGCGCCCCGCAGGCGGCCGAGCGTCTCGTCGCGTGCGCCGGCGTCGAGCTTGCCCTTCTCCACCGCCTTGCCCAGGGAGCCCTGGATCCGGCCCAGGCCCTTGTCCACCAGGTCCTGGCTCACCTCGCGCACCACGGTCTCGTAGCCGGAGCGCGCGCACACCTCGGCGATGCCCGAGCCCATGAGGCCGCACCCGAGCACGCCCACCTTCTTTATCGCCATAAACCCTCCTGTCAGGTCTGTTGAGATTCCGTGATTTCCCGCCCGCCCCCGTCCAGCCGCCGCAGCCGGAGCCAGCGCGCCCCGGGCACGCCGAACGGCAGCCGCTCGGCCCATTCCACCACCTTGACACCCCGCTCCGCGAGCAGCTCTTCGAGCCCCAGGGCGGGCACGTCCGCGGGATCGAGGCGGTAGAGGTCCACGTGCACGAGCCGCCCGCCGCGCCCCTGGTGCTCGCGGATCAGGGTGAACGTCGGCGACTGGACCTCCCGCGGCTCGATCCCCAGCCCGCGGGCGATCCCCTGGGCCAGCACGGTCTTGCCGCTCCCGAGGTCGCCGGAGAGGAGGAGAATGCCGTCCGGGGCGAGCTCCGCGGCCAGGGATTGGCCCAGGTCGCGGGTCTCGTCTTCGGTGCGAGTCACAGCCCTCACCCCCTAACCCCCTCTCCCGGCCGCACACCCGGACCCCCGGGCGCGGGGGACCGCGCGACGTCCGGCCGTCTTCCCCTCCCCGGCCGC
>JBJMGZ010000359.1:0-2767 GCA_045807605.1 Thermoanaerobaculia bacterium
GGAGGATCGCACGCTGCTCCTCGACGTCCAACCCGAGGCGCAGCGCAAGCCGGCTCTCGGAACCACGCTCCGCTTCGTGGGAAGGAACCTGGCGCTCATGGCGCGCAGCCGCTGGCACCGCTTCGGATATGCCTGCGTCAACTTCGGCACGCCGTTCTCCACGCGGAGCTGGCTGGCCGGGCGCGGGATCGACTTCCGCTCCCTGACGAAGGAGGAGCGCTCGGTCTGGCTGGAGCGGCTGGGAGCCGACCTCATGGCGGCGATCGGCGAGGTCATCCCCGTGCTGCCCGTGCCGCTGGTGGCGACCGTGTTCCTGCAGGCGGGCGAGCCGCTCTCCGAGCTGGAGGTCAAGGCGCGCTCCTTCCGGCTCATGGAGGAGCTGGAGGCGGCCGGCGCCCACGTCTACATCCCCCGCAAGGACCAGGACTACGCCATCGAGGCCGGCCTGCGCATGCTCACCCAGCGGCATCTCGTCGAGGAAAAGGACGGCCTCTTCACCGAGCGGGCCGAGGAGCGCGCGGCTCTGGCCTATTACGCCAACTCGATCGAGCACCTGACGTCAAAACCGGCGCCAGGAGCCACTGATGAAACCCATCTTGCTAATGTAGGGGAGGGGTTTACCCCCTCCCGGGCGGGGGCAAGCCCCGCCCCTACATAGAGATTTGACAGGGCGCTAAACTCTCGCAGGCACCTTTCGTATCAACCGTGATGAAGCGCGCGCGTCCACCGAAGCTGATCAGCCGCATGGAGCGGTTCTTCAGCGATTACACCGCGGGCCTGGACAGCCGCGATCTGCGCCGGATGTTCGACAAGGACGCGGTCCGCGCCTATGCCGTCCTCACCCGCGGGCACGACGACACGCCCGAGCCCAAGGGCAGGGTCGGGCGTTTCTTCTACCGGATCAAGCTCACCTTCCTGGGGCTCTCCTACAAGCTCACGCCGGCCCGCCGCCTCCTCTTCGCGGCCTCTCTCTGCTCCTTCGCCGTCGGAATGTTTGGCGATCCGATGGAGGCCAAGCTAGGCGGCGAGGCCCGCCTGCTGGTGGATTTCTCCCCGTTCTGGTTCGCCTTGAGCCTCGCCATGATGGCCTACCTCCTGGCGCTGGAGCTGACGGACCGCATCCGCGTCCGCGACGAGCTGGAAGTGGCGCGCGAGCTCCAGGAGGACCTGCTCCCCCACGACGTGCCACCCATCCCCGGCTACGACTTCGCCCACTCCTACCGCACGGCGAACGAGGTCGGGGGGGATTATTACGATCTGACGCCGCTGCCGGACGGCCGCGTGGCTCTCCTGGTGGGGGATGCCAGCGGCCACGGCATGGCCGCCGGCCTGGTCATGGCGATCGCCAACGCCACCCTGAAAACGGCGCTCGACCTGGATCCCAGCCCGGAGCTCGTCATCCGGCTGCTCAACCGCACCCTCTGCCGCACGGGCACGAACCGGACCTTCATGACCGTCTTCTACGCCCTGCTCGATCCGGCCACCGGAGAGATGGAGTATGTCTGCGCCGGCCATCCCTTCCCGCTGCTGCGGCGGGCGGACGGCACGGTCGAGGAGCTGGGCTGCGGAGGATTGCCGCTCGGCATGCGCGAGCCGCTCGATGTCTGCGCGCAGAGGGCGGTGCTGGAGCCCGGGGACCTGCTGCTGCTCTACACGGACGGCCTCGCCGAGGCGCTGGACACCAAGGGAAGTGAGGCCTTCGGCTATCCGCGGATCACCGCCCTGACCCGGGCCGGCGGCTCTCCCCGCGCCGTCCACGAGCGCATCCTGCGGGCCTTCGACAGTCACGTCGGCGACGAGCCGCTCCGGGACGACCTCACGCTCCTGATCGCGGCGCGCCTGCCTCCGATCCCGGTCTTCAAAACCCCAGATCGAGAGCTCGCCGAAGCAGCCGCTTCCAACTGAAGCGCTTCCCGATTCCCTTCCCCTTCGGCATTCCCAGCTCGCCGAGCCAGGCGTCCGTGTGCTCTCCCAGCACCGGGACGTGGGCTCCGGCGCGCGGCCTGACGCCGTCGACGAGCGCGGGATAGCCGATCCTGTCCCCGCCTTCGGAGAGCATGCCGCGCTCCCGCACCTGGGGATGCTCCCGGGCCTCGGCCGCGGAGAGCACCGGCTCGGCCGGGATGTCCTCCTTCGCGAACAGGTCCACCCACTCGGCGAGCGTCCGGCCGCGCACCAGGGCCTCCACCTTGCGGCGGACCCGCGGCGAGTCGCTGTACTGCCGGCGGCGGAGGTCCGGGCACCCCGCCGCCTCGCAGAACCGGCGCCAGAAGTGAGGCTCCAGCGCGCCGAGCGCGAGCAGTCGGCCGTCGGCCGTGCGGTAGAGGCGGTAGCAAGGGAGCGCTCCGGTCAACGGCAGGTTCTCCCCCACGGCTTTCGGCCCTTCCGCCTCCATCGCCCAGGAGACCAGGTTCGCATGGACCCCGGCATCCAGGAGCGCCGCATCGATGTGCCGGCCCCGTCCGGTCCGCTGGCGCTCCAGGAGAGCGGCGAGGATGGCGGAGGTGGCGCTCCAGGCTCCGATCAGGTCGGCCACGGGGACCGAAGGCATGGCCGCGGTCGGAGCCAGCGAGCCTGCGACAGCTTGATAGGTGAGGTCGTGCCCGGCGCGGGCGGCGTAGGGGCCGGACTGGCCCCAGCCGGTCACGGAGCAGGCGACCAATCGCGGATACCGCTCGCGGAGGAGATCGGGAGGGAAGCCGAGGCGGGCCAGAGTGCCGGGGCGGAAGCTTTCGAGGAGGACGTCGGCCCGGGAGAGAAGCCGGCC
>JBJMGZ010000360.1:0-9177 GCA_045807605.1 Thermoanaerobaculia bacterium
CACGATCTCGGCCGGACGACCGAGGGCGCAGACCTCCAGGCCGTGCAGCACGCAGGCGAGAGGCTCGGCCAGGGCTCCCACCTCCGCCGGGAGCCCCGCGGGCAGCGCGTAGGTGCTGACCTCGGCGAAGCGGCGCGGCACCAGGAGGTACTCGGCGAAGGCCCCGTTCAGGTACTGGAGATGGGCGCAGAGGTTCTCGCGATCGCGCAGGCACCATTCGCACGCGCCGCAGGGGGCCGAGTTCGCGACCACCACCCGCTCTCCGATCTTCCAGCGGTTCTGTCCGGTTCCTGCCGCCGCTACGGTTCCCGCCATCTCGTGGCCGAACGGGGTGGGGACGTGCAGCATCCGTGGATGGCCGCCGCGGCGCAGGACCTTGACGTCCGTGCCGCAGGTGGTGGCGGCCTCGATCCGCACCAGCAGCTCGCCCGGCCCGGGATCGGGGACCGGCACGCTGCGCAGCTCGACGCGCTCCGGTCCGAGCAGGAAGACCGTCCGATGATGGGTGGGCACGCTCACCCGGCGCTCTCGTCGTCGGGCGTCAGCAGGATCTTGAGCGCGCGCAGCTCGCGGGCGAGGTCGACCGCCTCCTCGAAGCGCGAGAGCGGCAGCCGGTGGGTGACGAGCGGCGACGGATCGAGGCGGCGCCCGGCCATCAGGCGATGGACCTCCCGCTGCTCGGCGAGCGAGCTGGAGTAGGTCGCGATCAGCTTGCCCTCGCTCTTGAAGAAGGCGTTCAGGTCGAACCCGGCGCGCTCGTTCTCTGCGGCATGGGCGAACAGCACCACGGTCCCCCCGGGACGGACGACGCCGAGGGCCGCGGCGAGCGCCTCGGCTCCGCCGGCGGTGTCGAAGACCACGTCCGCGCCGAAGCCTCCGGAAAGAGCGTCGACCGCGTCCCGGGCATATCCGGGCGGGACCGCGGCTTCCGCGCCCAGCTCGCGGGCGAGCTCGAGGCGCTCCTCCAGGGGATCGGAGACCGCCACCCGCAGCCCGGGGCGCACGGCCTTGAGCACGAGCAGGTGGAGGAGCCCCATGCTGCCGCCGCCCACGACCGCAGCGACCTCCGGCCCGGCGGCGGGCATTTCGGTCAGGCGGAACTGCCGCGCCTGCAGGATGCCGCGCAGCACGCAGGCTGCGGGCTCCAGGAAGACGGCCGCCTCGTCGGGCACGTGCGGCGGCAGGCCGAACGCCGCGAGCCGCACCGCCCGCTCGCGCACCAGGATGTGCTCGCTGAAACCTCCCGGGACGAGCAGGTTCTCGCGGAACGCGGGGCAGAGCGTCTCGCTGCCGCGCCGGCAGAGATCGCAGGCGCCGCAGGCCACGTGATGAGGCACGACCACCCGGTCGCCCGGCTCGAAACCGAGCGTGCCGTCTCCCAGGGCCTCCACCGTGCCCACGACCTCGTGGCCGAGCACGGATCCCGGTTCCGCGGTGGCGTGCCGCAGCTTGTACAGGTCGGTGCCGCACAGGCCTGCATAGCGCAGGCGGAGGAGCATCTCTCCGGGGCCGGGCACGGGCCGCGGGCGGGTCTCGATGCGCACGGCGCCCCGCTCGGCGCAGGCTACGACTGTCATGGTGGTCTTCTCCATCGCGCGGGAATCGTAGTGGCAGGGGGTATGTCCTGCAAGTAAGATCCGGGCATGACTCGCCGAATCAGCCCTCGACGTCCACGACGGGTCCAGGTGCAGTTCTGGAAGCGGGGGGAGCCTCACGCCTATCCGGGGTATACCATCAACATCTCCCTGACCGGCATGTTCGTGGCCACGCGGAACCCGCTCCCGCCCGGGACGCGCCTGCGGATCGAAATTCTCGAAGGGGACCGCGGCTTCATGGTCGAAGGGGTGGTGGCGCACGCGCGCCTGGTGCGGGGCGAGCTGATGCGGGTGACCCAGCCCGGGATGGGCGTGCGCTTCCTGTCGGTCGAGGACCTGGTGCGGGAGCTGGTGCCCGCGGGCCACGGGCTGGAATACCTGCCGGGCGCGGCCGGCCACGTGCCACCGCCGCCGCTGCCGGACGCAGCGGCGGAGGCGGAGCCGATCGCGGCTCCGCGCGAGGGCACGGGCACGTTCGCGGTCCGCTTCCTGAGCCCGGCCGAGTTTCTGGAGGTCTACCGCCGCGACATCGTGAACGGCGGCCTCTTCGTCTCCACCCCTTCCCCGGGCCGTCTCCAGGAGACGGTCAGCGTGGAGCTCCATCCGCCGTTCGCCAACGCCCTGCCCGTGGTCGTGCGCGCCCGGGTCGTCCAGCGCTTCGAGCCCGCCGGCGACGCGTTCGGCCCCAACCTCCTGGCCGGCATGGGAGTCGAGCTGCTCGATTTGCCGAGCGTGGTGGAGAGCCTGCAGCGGTATGTGCAAGGTGACTGAGCTACCCCGGCCCGGGCGCCCCTTGTGCTCCAGGAGTCGCGGCCGGTGGGGTCGGCGTCGCCACCGCTGCCGGCTCGACGATCCACGCGCTCATGGTGCGCGGATCGGGCGGCCAGGGGACCAGCAATCCCTTGCCGATGCCCTCCGCCACCTGCTGTCCGTAGAGGCGGTCCACCAGGTGCATGGCGGCCTCGTAGCTGCGCGCTCCGCCCTGCGAGGTGATCACCTTGCCGGCATCCACGAAGCTGACATTGATGCGCAGGTCGAGGTCCGGGAACATCTGCGACAGGCGGCCGTAGTCGTCCGGGAACGTGGTGACCGGGATGCCCTGGAGCAGGCCGGCCTTGGCGAGCACGAAGGCGCCGTCGCAGAGCGACAGCACGTGCCGGGCCTGGCCGCCGGCGGTCCGCACCCAGTCGATCAGCGCCTGGTTCTGGAGGTCGGCATCCATGCTCCCGCGGGCGCTCGGGATGACCAGGATGTCGATCGGCCCCGCGTTGGCGAACGAGCGGTCGGGGGTGAGCTTGAGCCCCTCGAACGTGGTGACCGGCTTGCCGTCCGGCGAGACCGTGAACACCTCCACGCCCGGCTGCGTGTGGAACCGGGTGTGGTGGAAGACGTCGTACGGGGCGGCGAGCTCGGTGTTGTACACGCCGTTGACGACCAGGAAGGCGGCCCGCAACGGCCGGTCCTTCGGGAGATCGGCCGCGGGTCCGGTCTGGCCCGGGACCGCGGTGCCGTCCGTGGGAGTGGGCGCGGGGGCCGGTGAAGGGGCGGCCGGTGCGGGAGGCGGGGGAGGGGTCGGGGTGGCGGCCGCCGGGGTCTCCCCTGCGGTGTCTTCCGGCTCCTTGGCCCGGCAGCCCGCGATGGCGAGAGAGGCTGCGAGCAGCACGGCAACGAACGACGACGAGGCTCGTCGGGTCATGGCGTCTCCTTTCCGGGAAGGCGGACCCCGGACGGAGTGTTGGAGGTAGCAAGAACCCCGCCAGAGGTATTGCTGCCGCTGGCGTAGAATAGGCGAACCACGCGGCCGCCTGGAGCGGCCGTTCAAGGAGGTGTGAACGTGCCTTACAGCCCATTGCTGGTTAGACCCATGCGCGAAGAGCTGACGAGCGCCGGCGTCAAGGAGCTGCTGACTGCGCAGGACGTCGATGCATTCATGGCCGAGAAGAACGGGACGGCCATGCTGGTGATCAATTCGGTCTGCGGCTGCGCCGCGGGCATGGCGCGTCCGGGCGTCCGCCTGGCGCTGCAGCACGACCGCCGTCCGGACCGCGTCGCGACCGTGTTCGCGGGCCAGGACCTGGAAGCCACGGCGCGCGCCCGGGGATACTTCCCGGACATCCCGCCGTCGAGCCCGTCCATCGCCTTCCTCAAGGACGGCGAGCTGGTCGGCTTCATCCCGCGCCACCGCATCGAGAGCCGCTCCGCCGACGCCCTGGCGGGCGACATGGTGTCGCTCTTCAACGAGCATTGCGAAGTCCCCGCTGGCTGAGACCGGCTGATGGGGACCTTCCACCAGGGCAGGAGCGAGCTGCACGGGTTCACGGTCGTGGTGGACACCACGGGCGAGGAGATCTTCATCGGCCGCTGCGACGACGAGACCGGCGAGGGGATCATCCTCCACGACGTGGACGTGCACCGGAACGGGGAGGGGGGCCGCTCGAAGGAGGACTACGTCAAGCGCGCGGCCCTGGTCGGCACCTGGAAGAAGCACGACGCGCTGCTGATCCCGAAGGACAGGATCGCGTCGGTGCGCAAGCTCGGGGAGCTGTAGAACCGGGCGGTTCTCAGGACCTGGCGGGGTGCTCGGGATGGGCGGGCAGCGTCACCCGGAAGTAGGTGCGGTCGTCGTCGAAATCGAACCGCGGGGGAGGAGAGCCGTTGTGCTCCATGGCGCGAAAGACCTTGGGCACTCCCGTCCCCCTGGCCTCGGCGAGCCGGAGCTCCTTGAGGAGCTCTCCGATGCGGCGGTTGCGCGCCGGGACCGGGGGGATGCCGGCGCCGGGACGGAAATGCTCCCGCTCGATTCCCGGCATCGGACCGGGGTAGTTGATGATCTCCATGCGGTCCGGATACAGATAGACCTTCGTCGGCTCCGGCTCACCCTCGTAGCTGCGGTGATAGACCGCATTGACCAGGCACTCCCGAGGTCGGCCAGAACCTCGCGGACCCGTGTCTCCCGGATCTTCTCGATGGGCACGCCGAGGGCACGGCGGTCGTCGAACGGAACCTTCGCCGTGAGCTGGAGGAGCTGCGTCAAGACGGTCCCCCGGGCCTCGACGGTCTCGCCACCGAGCCGGACGTAATCCTTGCGGAGCGCTCCCTTTTCCGAGGTCTCGGGAGCCTGGTGTGGACGCGTGTCGCTTCCCGGTGCCCAGATGACCAGGATGTGCCGGCCGTCGACGGACTCGGGCGACAGCACCGGCTGGTACGCCGGGTCGAGCGTGTTGCAGCGTCCCCGGAGCCACCGCTGGATCTCTTCGAGCTTGGCGGGCGGCAGGCCGGAAGGCGGAAGCTGCGCGAGCCCGTCCTTCGCAGCGATACCCAGGATGACATAGCCGCCGTTCAGGTTTTGCAGATCGTTGGCGAATGCGCAGATCGTACGCAGCACCTGAGCACCCGTCGGACCGGTATTCCAGGACTCCTTGAATTCCACCCGGGCGGACTCCACCCCGCGAAAGTGGAGCAGGTCGTCGATATTGATCGGCAGGATGTGGCTCATGGGCTGGGCTCTCGAGGTCGAGCGCCAAGCTACTCTATCCTGGGTCGCACCCGGTCGAGCCGATCTGAAGACCTCACGCCGGGCTTTCCCTGGGTGCGCCGGCGTCCCCGCCGGCAGGTCCGGAGGAATTGGCGGCACGCCGGCAAATCCTCCGGGCGCAACAAGCTGGCCTAGAATAGGCCCATGGCTGCCCAACCCAAACCCCACCTGACCCCGGAAGAGTATCTGGCCATCGAGCGCCGGGCGGAGGTCAAAAGCGAATACCTGGACGGCGAGATGTTCGCCATGTCCGGCGGAAGCTACCCGCACACGGTCATCATCGGGAACACGGTGTGGGGATTGAAGGAGGGGCTCAAAGGAAGGCAGTGCACCGTCTGCCCCAACGACCTGCGAGTCCATACCCCGGCCACCGGGCTCTACACCTATCCCGACGTCGTCGTGGTCTGCGGCGAGCCTCGGCTGCAGGATGAGCATCGAGACACTCTTCTCAACCCCGTCCTGATCGTCGAAGTGCTCTCTCCCACGACCGAGGCCTACGACCGGGGAAAGAAGTTCGAGCACTACCGCACCATCGAATCGCTCGCCGAATACCTCCTCATCGCCCAGGAACGGCCCCGGGTGGAGCAATACCTCCGGCAGGACGGCAACCGCTGGCTGTTCACCGAGGTCACGGGCCTGAGCGGCAGGATCGCTCTACCCTCGATCCGGTGCGAGCTCGACCTGGCGGCGGTCTACGACCAGGTGGCCTTCGGCTGAGGGCGGCTGCACGCCCGGACACGGGGCGAGCCACCCCGGAAAACCCGCGGGTCGAGCCGGAAGACCCGCGGGTCCTTGTCCGATACCGGCGGGTCGGAGCACGACACCGAGGCCATCACCTGGGTGATGGCGTGCAACAGCCGCTTCCCGGGGGAGCTGGTGCTGCCGGCGGGCGTTGCGGTCGGTTGGTGGCTCGCGCCGGACCGCACTTGTCGCACGATGATCCCGAGCATCGGGAGCATGGACCCGGCCACCACGAGAGCGACCACGGCCGCCGCCTCGCGGGCTGGGAGCAAGCGCGCCGTGACCACGGCCAAGAGCGCCGGGATCAGGACGAAAGGGTGCGCGGCCACGGGCACCAGGGCGGCGATTCGCCTGCGGAGGGGAGGGGACGCGTCCTCAGCCTCGTCGACCGCGGCCGGGACGATATCTCCCGGGATCCGGACGGCAGGGTCCCGGTCGGGAGCGGCGCTGGTCGCGTACCCGGGCGCAGCGCCCGCGCCACGAGCGGCGCGTACCGCGGTTCCGACCGCGGAGACACCTGTCTGAGCGGCAGAGACCGCGCTCTTGAGCGCCGAGACCCCTGTCCCTGAGCCGGAGAGCACTGTCTCCAGCGCAGAGACGCCTGCGCCCGAGCCAGAGAGCGCCGTCTCCAGGGCCGAGACTCCTGGCCCTGAGCCAGGCACCGCGGTCTTGAGCGCAGCGACTCCTGCCTCTGAGCCAGCTACCGCGGTCTCCAGGGCGGAGACACCTGTCTTCGAGGCGTGAATCGCGGGATGCGCCACTCTTGACACGGCCCGTGCCAAGCTGATCCCGTCCTGCGCGAGCTTGCGCGCGTCCAGCGTCTCTCCGTTCCGGGTCCCCTCGACGCTCTCCACGTACGCCTTCGCCGCTTTCGCGGCCGGCAAGCCTTTGGACGCGTCCCGTCCCGTGGCTTCCAGGGTCTCGCTGACCCGCGGCGGGCTCACGACGTTGATGCGCGCGCCCCGCGGCATCTCCATCGCGGCCGGCTTGGCAAGGCTTCGGGCCCCGCGTCGACGAGCGTGATCGCCGAGCCTCCCGGCACGGGATACCGGGCGAGCCCTCGGGCACTCTGCCAGGCACTTGTTCGGAACCTTGCCAAGGCGCGCTTTCCCTGGGTGCGCCGGCGTCCCCGCCGGCATGTCCGGAGGAATCGGCGGAACGCCTGCAATTAGCGCTGCCCCTGCAAAGAAGGCCGGGCCTTCGGCCCCATGTCTTGAGAATGCCGGCGAGACGCCAGCGCACCCAGGGAAAGCGCGCCGCGCGGCTGCCCTCGGTTTGAACTGTCAAGTACTGCTTGACTGTTGCCGAGGGGTCCAGCTCCCTCTCCGTGAAGATGTTTTTGATGTGCAGACTGATGTTCTGCTTCGTCGTCTGAAACAGCTCCGCCAGGAGCACCTGCGGCAGCCAGACGGTCCCGCCGTCGAGGCGCACCTGGATGCGGCTCCGCCCGTCCTCTCCCTGGTAGAAGACGATCTCGGACGAGGTCGGGGTGCCGCCGGGCTCGGGCATCCCGGCACTATAGCAAGGCCGGAATCCCGCTCTTGCGGTTACCATGGGCGCCGTGCTTTCGCCCGCGGAGCTTCTGCAGGAGATCCCCCTCTACCGGCGGCTGCCGCCGGAGGAGCGCCAGCGCCTGGCGGCGGTATCGCGGGTGAAGGCCTACTCGCGGGGAGAGAAGATCTTTTCGGAGGGGGATGCGTCCGAGATCTTCTACACCATCGCGCGCGGGCGGGTGAAGATCTTCAAGATGACGCCGGCGGGCAAGGACCTGATCCTGGAGATCTTCGGTCCCGGCGATCCGTTCGGGGCCGTGGCCGTCTACGAGAGCCGGCCGTATCCGGCCTCGGCCATGGCGCTGGAGGACTCGGTCTGCCTGCTCATCCGCCGGCAGGACTTCTTCGGGCTCCTCGAGCGTCATCCGAGCCTGGTGCGCAGCCTGCTGCTCGGCCTCACGCGGCGCCTGGTGGAGCTGACCAACCGGCTCGCCGAGCTCACCGGCGGCCATGTCGAGCCGCGCTTCGCCCGTCTCTTCCTCAAGCTCGCCGGCCAGATGGGGAAGCCGGTGCCGGCAGGCACGTTCATTCCGCTCCACCTGACCCGCCAGGAGCTCGCCGACCTGACCGGCACCACGATCGAGACCTGCATCCGCATCATGAGCCGCTGGGGCAAGGACGGCCTCGTCCAGACCGAGAAGGACGGGTTCGTCGTCATTGACTGCGAGGCGCTCGAGGCGCTCGGCCGCGACTGAGAACATTGGGCGTCCGGCTCGCGGCCGGATCTCTCGCGGATTCTGCCAGTCCATATGACGGCCGTCATATTGGCCGTTGGAGATCAAGCGTACTCTCGAAAACATGAAACCCATAGCAGCCAGCGGAAGGCGGCGATTCCTCCACCTGCGGCTCCGGGTCGCCGGGGAGAAGCAGGAGAGCCTTCTCTCCTTCCTGCGGGAGGCGGTCCCCTTCTACGAGGAGCCCGGGGGCATCCATGTCCGTTTGCTGAGAAGCTTGGAGGATCCGGCTCGGTTCATCGAGGAGGTGGAGTACAGGGATGCTGAGACCTACGATCGGGACCAGGTCCGGGTGGAGTCCGACGCTCGCATGAGGTCTCTCCTCGACCGCTGGCGCGTCCTGTTGGAGGGCCCGGCGGAGGTCGAGAGATATGAGGATGTGACCGGGCTGCTTTGGGCAGAGAACGGAGGTGAGCCATGACGACGCCGGAGAGCCGTCCCCTGGTGACTGCGTTCAAGGCGCCGCTCTACGTTGCCTGGGAGATCACGCACAAGTGCAACGCCCGATGCCTGCACTGCTACTCCGGCTCCGCTCCCGATGCGAGCTGTCAGGAGGATCTGACCACGGAGGAGGCGCTCGGCCTGATCGACGAGCTGGCCGATGCCGGGCTGCTCGTCCTGGCGTTCTCGGGAGGAGAGCCGATGATGCGTCCCGACTGGCGCGAGTTGGTCCGCCATGCCGTGGGCTGCGGTCTGAGCGTCAACGTCGGCTCCAACGGCTCCCTGGTGACGGCGCGCACGGCGGACGACCTGAAGCATCTGGGGGTCCACAGTGTGACCGTGAGCCTGGACAGCGACCAGCCCGCAGTGCACGAGAGGTTCCGCCAGCTTCCGGGCCTGTTCGACCGCGCGGTCGGCGCGGTCCGTCTCCTGGTGGAAAGGGGAGTGCGGGTGGTGGTGGGGTTCACGCCGACGCGGCTCAACTGGCGGGACGGCCGAGGGGTCGTCGAGCTGGCCTTCTCCTTGGGGGCCGACGCGGTCAACCTGTCCGAGTACGTGCCGGCGGGCCGCGGGCCGCG
>JBJMGZ010000361.1:0-9244 GCA_045807605.1 Thermoanaerobaculia bacterium
TCAGCTTCGTCACGGGCAGCACCGAAACGATGCACACTCCCTACGGGTCGGTCTATGACCTCGACTGCATATCCGGCTGGCTGAGTTGGACATGGGGCGGCTCGTGCCCGAAAGACGTCGTCGGCACCATCTACTGGGACAACTTCCCGGTGACCGCCTACCTCGCCGGCAGCCCGGTGGTCAGTGGGACCGAGTACGGATCCGGCTACGGCTACGCCCGCTGGTACCTGGAAGGCGACACCGGCGTGTTCTGCTCGACGCCGGACACCGGCTGCGAGAGCGTGGTCTGCTCGGACCTCCACGTGCGCAGCACCTTCGAGTGCTCCTGGACGCTCTACGATCCTTGCCAGCACATTCCGCCCATGATGGAGATCCCCAGCGAGTGCATCCGCTGAGGGCGCTCCCGGGAAAAGCGCTCTACCCGCCGCTCACGGCGGGCAGGATGTAGATCTCCGAGCCGTCGCGCACCGGCGCTTCCAGCCCGCCGGAATCGCGGATGTTCTGTCCGTCCACGAAGATGTTGACGTGCGGCCTCACTTCGCCGAGCTCGTTCACGACCCGGTCTCGGACCGCGGGGCAGGCGGCCCAGAGGAGCGACAGCGCTTCCCCGATCGAGCCTGCCATGCCCTCGACGCGGATCTCGCTGCGATCCCCCGCAAGCTGGCGCAAGGGCCCGGGGATCATGAAGGTCATGGCCATCAGATCCGGACCACCTTGACCGAGACGACCGGGGGAAGCCCGTCGATCAGCTCCGACCAGGTGTCCCCCTCGTCGGCGGAGCCGTAAAGCTTTCCACTCCGCGTTCCGAAGTAGACCCCGGCCGGCGCGAGCGGATCGACGGCCATGGCGTCGCGGAGCACGGTCTCGTAGGCGTCGTTCCGCGGCAGCCCCTCCGTCATCGCCTGCCAGCTCCGGCCGGCATCCCGCGTCCGGTAGACGCGGAGCTTGCCTTCCGGCGTGCAGCGGAACTGGTCCGACTCGACCGGCACGATCCAGGCGCAGTCCGGATCTTCCGGATGGATGCCCAGGCAGAAGCCGAAATCGGAAGGCACGCCGTTGGCGATGTCGGTCCAGCTCTCGCCGCGGTCGTCGCTGCGGAAGAGGCCCCAGTGGTTCTGCAGGAACATCCGCTCGGGTCGCTGCTTCGACTGCACGACCTTGTGGACGCACTGGCCGAACTCCGGATACTTGTCCGGGAGGAACACGGCGCTCACTCCCTGGTTCGAGGGCCGCCAGCTCGAGCCGCCGTCCCCGGTCACGTACATGCCGCCTGTCGAGACGGCGATGCGGATGCGCTCCGGATCGGCGGGATCGAGAAGGATCGTGTGCAGGCAGAGGCCGCCGCCGCCCGGCTGCCACTGCGCCCTCTGCGGGTGGTTCCAGAGCCCTTCCTGCAATCGCCAGGTATCGCCGGCATCCTTCGACACGAACAGGGCTGCGGGCTCGACGCCGCAGTAGAGCGTGTCGGGCTCCGATTCGCGGCCCGGGACGATCTGCCAGATCTGCTTGAGCGCCGCCCCGGTCCCCTCCGGGAACTTCACGTTCGCCTCCTCGGGATTCGTCCAGCTCCGGCCGAAGTCGTCGCTCGACCGCAGCAGCCCGCCCCAATGCATGCTGTGCGGACCGGCCCAGATGCGCTGCCGTCCGTTGCGGCCGTCCCAGGCCATGGCATAGACGGCGCTGCCGGGGAAGTGTGGACCTCCCATCTCCCACTCCCCGCGCGACTTGCCGGAGCGCAGGAGGAAGGCACCTTTCATGGTGCCGACGAGGAGCAGGACGTCGCCATTCCGGGGGGTGACATGACGGATATCGGGCATGGGTGTCAGCTCTCCTGTGGTTCGTTGGCACTCTACTCCGCCTTGAGCTCCCGCACCGGCCGCACCTCGATGCTGCCGACGCGGGCGGGCGGGATCTTCGCGGCCACCTGGATGGCCTCGTTCAGATCCCGGGCTTCGATCAGATAGAACCCCGCCAGCTGCTCCTTGGTCTCCGCGAAGGGCCCGTCGGTGAGCGACAGCCGGCCGTTCCTGACGCGCACCGTGGTCGCCGTCTGCACGGGATGGAGGGCCTCGGCGGCCAGGCGATGGCCGCCGCTGCGCAGCTCGTCGCTGAACGCCAGGCACTCGCGGTCGTCGACGGCTTCGAGCTTGCCTTCCTCGCTGTAGACGAGGCACAGGTACTTCATGGCTCTCTCCTCTCGGAATCCTGGCTCTCCGGCGCGACGAGGAGCATCCACGGCACGCGGAACCTCTCGGGTTCCGGTCCGGGGATCTTCCCGGCTCCACCCTGTGGTCGAACGGGAGTCCGCGAAATCGACATCGGTCCTGATTTGAAATTTACGAGGCGTTGCCGATGCCGGCGAGCACCCTCTGCAGGGCTTCGAGCTCGACCGGCTTGGTCAGATGGTGATCGAAGCCGGCTTCGCTGGAACGGCGGCGGTCCTCGTCCTGCCCCCATCCGGTCAAGGCGACCAGGACCGCGTTGCTCTGTCCCGCCTCGCTGATCCGGCGCGCGGCCTCGTAGCCGTTCAGCTTCGGCAGGCCGATGTCCAGGAGGACGACGTCGGGCTGGAACGCCGCCGCTTCCTCCACGGCCGCCAGGCCGTCGTGAGCCATCCGCACCTCGTGGCCCCACATCTGGAGCAGCATCGCGAGGCTTTCGGCGGCGTCCACGTTGTCGTCGACGACCAGGATGAGGAGCCCGGAGGACCCGGCGGCATCCTTGCCCGGAACCGCGCTCTGCGGCATCCGGTGCGGATCGTTGCCGAGGGCCGGCAGACGGACGACGAGCTCCGTGCCCTTGCCGGTGCCGTCGCTGTGCGCGCTCACCTCGCCGCCGTGCATCTCGACCAGGCGCTTCACCAGGGTCAGGCCGATGCCGAGGCCGCCCTGCGAGCGCTCCATGGACTGCTCCGCCTGGGTGAAGATCTCGAACACCCGCGGCAGCATCTCCGGCTCGATCCCGATGCCGTTGTCCCGGACCCGGATCGACACGCCCTCTCGCCCGCTTTCGGCGGTCAGCCAGATCCGGCCCCCCGGGTTCGTGTACTTGGCGGCATTGTTGAGCAGGTTCATCAGCACCTGGGAGAGACGCGCCGGGTCCACCTCCAGGAGGATGGGCTCGGACGGCAGCGTGACCGTGAGCTCGTGGCCGAGCTCCGCGACGAGCGAGCGGCTGGCCTCGACGGCGCTGCCCACCACTCCCGCGAGCTCGACCCGCTCCTTGCGCAGCGCGATCTTGCCCTGGGTGATGCGGGAGACGTCGAGCAGGTCGTCCACCAGGCGGGTCATCTGCTGGACCTGGCGCTCGATCACGCTCCGGGCCCAATGCAGCTCCGGATCGGGCGGGCCCTTCGCGTGCAGGATCTCGATGGCGTTGCGGATGGGGGCGAGCGGGTTGCGCAGCTCGTGCGCCAGCATGGCCAGGAACTCGTCCTTGCGCCGGTCCGCGTCCTTGAGCGCCTCCTCCGCCTGCTTCGCGGCGGTGATGTCGCGCGCGATCTTCGAGGCGCCGATGATCCGCCCTGTCCGGTCCCGGACCGGCGAGATCGCGAGCGAGATGTCGATCAGGCGGCCCTGCTTCGACTGGCGGACGGTCTCGAAATGCTCGATGCGCTCGCCGCGGCGCAGCCGCTCCAGGATCAGCGTCTCCTCGTGGCGCCGATCGGCCGGGATGATCAGGGTGACCGGCTGCCCGACCGCCTCCGCCGCCGAATACCCGAACAGGCGCTCGGCGCCGACGTTCCACGAGGTGATGATCCCTTCGAGCGTCTTGCTGACGATGGCGTCTTCCGAGGACTCGACGATGGCGGCCAGGAGCGCTCCCGACTCGCCGGCCGACTGGAGCTGCAGCATGACCGCGGCCTGGTTGGCGGCGATTTCGAGGAACAGGCGATCCTCTTCCGACGGGAATCCGGGCCGGCCGGAGGCCGCCACCAGGATGCCGAGCTCGCCTCCGTCCCCGACCGGCACGACGGCAGCCTGCACCGGGCGGCCGGCGGCTCCCGGGGGCAGCGAAAGGACGGTCGTCTTCTCGATCCCGCGGGGCAGCAGAAGCTGCAGCGCGCTGTGGATCTCCCCGTCGTTGAAGCGGGAGACGTCGATGGCCTCCCCGCCGCCCGCAGAGGCGTTGAGCCGGATGTGGACGATCTCGGGAGAGAGGGCCTTCGCCAGGGCATCCGCCAGGCCTTCGGCGATCTGACGGCGATCCGCCGCGGACCCGGGGAGCGCCGTGAGGGAAAGAAGGTCCCCCAGGTAGCGCCGCAGCGCCTGATTTTCCGTGGAGGTTCCAGGTGTCGACTGCATCTGCTTTCGGTCGGATGTTACACCACCGGACGCGGAGGATCAGTCCTGCAGCTCGGCCAGCCGGCGCTCGAGGAACCGCTGCTCCGGCTCCTGCCGCGTGAGGCCGAGGGCGCGCTCGTAGGCGGCCCGGGCCTCCGCCGTCCTTCCCAGGCGCCGGCACAGGTCCGCCCGCGCCGCGTGCGCCAGGTGGTAGCCGGCCAGATCGCCTGGCAGCAGGTGAAGATCAGGCGCAGCCGGTCGTCCTCGACGCTCTCCCCTTCCCACACCTCGGGCTCGACGGTCGCCACGTCGTCCTCGAGCGGGTCGAAGCGCGACTGCCGGCGGATGCGGTCGATCGCCTTGAAACGTCCGGCCGACACCAGCCAGGACCGGGGATTGGAAGGCACGCCGTCGCGCGGCCACTGCTCCAGCGCGGCCCGGAAGGCATCGTGGACCGCCTCCTCGGCGAGGTCGAAGTCGCCGAGCAGGCGGATCAGGGTGGCGAAGACGCGCCGCGACTCGTCGCGGTAGACGGCATCCACCAGCTCACGCACGCGCTCGGCCGCTTGCTCGCTCATCCGGGATGCATGCTATTCCATGCCGGCGCGTATCCGCCAGCCGTTACTCATTTCCCTTCCCGACGCGGCGATCGCAAGGATGCCGAGCGGCACGAGCGCCGCGGCGATCCTCGTGAAGGAGGAGCGGATGTGATCCGCGGGGGACAGGTAGGTGAAGAAATAGACCGCCGCGTAGAGGCCGAGCTGGAGGAGCACCATCCCGGCCAGCAGCAGGGCTGTCCGCTGCCGGGGATCTCGCCGCCAGAGAGCGAGCGCCAGACCCGCGGCGAACAGGAACCAGAAGCCGAGCCAGTCCGGCGCGGCCAGATCCGATCCCAGCAGGGTCAGGATCTCCCCGGGCCGCGAGAGCCGGGCGAGCGCTCTCCCCTGCCAATCTCCATCGAAGAAGGACGGGCCGCCCTGGGGAAGCGTCCGGCCGACCGCCAGGGCTCCGGCGATCAGGAGACCGGCCGGGAGGAGCAGCGCCGCCAGGCGAAACCTCCGATTCTTTCCCGAGGCCACGATCACGGCCGCCGCGGCGAGCGCAAGAACGGCGAGCGACAACCCCTCCTGCTTGAGCCAGGGAAGGAAACCCAGGCAGAGGCCCGCCGGCCACGCCGGACACCCCTCGGCCGACTCCAGGGCGAGCACGAGCCCGGCCGTGGCCCAGAGCGCCAGCGGCAGATCGGCGAGCCCGACCGCGATCGTGTCCCAGAGCAGCGGCGAGGCGGCCAGCAGGGCGGCGAGGGCGTCCGCCATCGCCGGAGAACGGCCGAGCCGCAGCACGCCCCGGCGGGTCACCGCGACGAGCGCCAGGCCGGACAGGGCGTGGACCGTCTTGAAGAGCGCCGTCCCGGGCAGGCCGCCGAGCGCCAGCAGGCGCCAGAGCATCGGCAGCCCGACCGGGTAGAACGTCACCGACGGCTCGTAGCCGGGCAAGGCGAGAAAACCGAGATCCAGCCGTCCCCCGACCACCATCCGGCGGCTCTTCATACCCCAGATCGCGAAGTGGTCCCAGGACCAGAGCGGCGCCACGGCGACCTTGGCGAGGAACAGCGCCACGGCCAGGACCAGCGCGACCCGCGCCAGGAGAACGACCGGGCGCGGCCAGCGCTCCTCCTCGACGATCTCTGAAAGCCGGACCCGCCTGGCCAGCGGGAAGAGCGCCGCGGCCAGCCCGATCACCGAAAGCGGCGCGACCGGCATCCCGAGAAGGCCGAGCGGCAGGCTCACGGCCACGAGCAGGGCGAGCAGGACCAGCAGGGCCAGCAGGAACCTCATCGGGGCAGCCCCGGCCGCCGGACGGCGGCTTTTCCTTCGGGGCCGACCTCCACGACCCAGGCCTCCGCGGGGGCCTCCGCCGCTTCCCCGAGGACGATCCGCTGCTCGGGCAGGTGATAGCGGGCCATCCATCCCCACCATCCCGGGTCCCATCCCGGCGGAAGCCTCAGCCAGACCTCCGCGCCCCGGGGCAGAGCGCTCCTCACCGCGCCCAGCGTCCCGGCCTGCTCCACGGGTCCGGCAGCGTGGAACCACTTCCTCTCGTCCATGCCTCCGATGGCGCCGAGCTCCTCCGGCTGCCTGGCGAGACGGACCGCGCGCGTCGCCAGCACCGCGGTCAGCCCCACGAGCAGGAGCAGGAAGACGGCGGCCCGGAGGCGTTCGCGGCTCACAGGCGGATCAGGAGGAAGTGGGGAGATCCGCCTCGGCAGCGACGCACAGGCCGAGGTCCTGCAGGAGGCCATCCTGAAGGTCGTAGACCCAACCGTGCACGGTCAGGGCCTGACCCCGCGCCCAGGCGTCGCGCACGACGGTGGCCTGGCTCACGTTCAGCACCTGCTCGACGACGTTGAGCTCGCACAGGCGCTTGTGCCGCTGCGCCTCGGTCTCCAGCGCGTCGAGCTCCGCCCGGTGCTTCCAGCGCACGTCCTGGACGTGGCGCAGCCAGTTGTCCACCAGCCCCAGCTTGTCGCCGCGCAGGGCGGCGAGCACGCCGCCGCAGCCATAGTGCCCGCAGACGATGATGTGGCCGACCTTCAGGACTTCCACGGCGAACTGGATGGCCGAGAGGCAATTCAGATCGGTATGGACCACCACGTTGGCGACGTTGCGGTGGACGAACATCTCTCCGGGCAGCAGGCCCACGATCTGGTTGGCCGGCACCCGGCTGTCCGAGCATCCGATCCAGAGGTACTGCGGCGCCTGCTGACCCGACAAGCGCGTGAAGAAATCGGGCTCCTGCCGGGTCATCTCGGCCGCCCACTCCCGGTTGTTCGCGAACAGGTGGCTCAAGGCGCGCATGGCGCAGAGTCTACACCGCGCCTCGCCCGGGACCAGCGGCAGCTAGTCCTGAAAGCCGAGGTAGAAGTACACGCCGATGAGCAGGACGACGAGAAGGAAGACGGCCATGTCGGCGGACGCCGGCCGCTGCTTCCGCATGGCTTGAAACAGGACCAGGAGGATCGCGCCGAGAAGCCAGAGCGGGGAGAGGCTCCAGGCGATCACGCTGGCCGCCTGGAAGATCCGCCAGGGCGCTCCATGGAGGTAAGGCTTGGAGCCCGGCCAGTGATTGACGGCAACGCCGAACGCGTGCATGTAGAGCCACGCGGCAGCCACGACGCAACCGAGCGCTCGGAACGTGAGTGAGCCACGGTTCGGGCCGGCCGGGGCTCCAGGCTGCGTGCTCGTCCCTTTCGAAGCGAGCGCGATGACGAAGGCGATCACCGATCCCATGAACTCTGAGTAGAGAAGAACCCAGCCGGCCCAGAAACCGAACATCAGGACGCCGACGTCGCGGGCCGGCTCTCCGGAATACCCATGGATCCCATAGATGAGCAACAGGTATAGAACCGGCGCGGCGAAGGGCAAGGCCAGTTGCAGGCGCAGAGGCGCCCGGTTGCGTGCGAGCGCGAGCGCAGCCAGGACGATGGCGAGATTCGCCGTCCATCCCAGATACAGCGAAAGGGGCCGATCGGGGAGCCATTCGACCCTGAGCCCCCTGCCGAGCAGGAGCACTGCGGCGGCACAGGAGGAAGCCACGTACAAGCCTATGGCGAGCCGTTGCCACATCCTGCTGTCCATCCTGGAAGGCGGATACGCCTGGACTGCCGGTCCGGGGTTCATGTTCCTTCTACGGACCGGCGGGGAACCGTGTCTAGAAACGAGGCCGCTAAGGGCGAACTTTCTGTGCGAAGGAGAGGCTCGCGCTCACCGTGTACATCTTTTCCTCGCCGAGGTTTCGCGTCGGGTTGTAGTCGATTCCGGCGTTCAGCGAGAAATCGAGCATGCGCCAGCGATAGCCGACCCCGAGCCCGACGACGGCACCCGGAGCCGCCTTGTCATTGCTGAAACCAACGCCCAGACCTCCGGAGGCTGAAGCATAGAGATGACCCATCTTGCCCGGATCGAACCGCAGCGCGCCGATCAACGAGATCAGCGTGCTCTTTCCTGAAGGCGCGGTGCCCGGCTCTCCCGCCTCCGGCTCGCCGATGAACGACGCGCCGATCCCCAGGGAGGCATCGACGACGCTGAGGATGGGACGCCGTTTTTCCAGACCCACATACAGACGGAAATAGCTGGCTTCATTCCCTTTGCCGGTGAATGCCCTGCCTTTTGCGATACCCGCGAAGGGCAGAGGGCTCCTCTCGAACGCGCACTTCGACGCATCCCCTCTCTTCCTTTCGTCCGTACCCGGGTAGCAGGCTTCCCCGCAGTCCCACGAAAGGTTGCCGTGATAGAGAGAGAACCACTCCGTCAGATGAATGGCTTCATGAAAAATGGCCGGATCCATCGGCGAGGGGCAGAGGGCCGTCTTGTTGATGGCCTCGTACAGGTGCACGGTTCGAGGTCTGTCGGCACGGCTGCAAGGGCCCTCTTTGCCGCCCTGGTGGCACACGATTTTCAGCGAGCCGAGCTTGTCCAGCACGTCTTCCCTCAAGGATTGATTCTTGATGCAGTCGCTGGCCTTGATGTCGTTGAAGGTTCTTGTTGCCGCTTCCTCCACCTTCTGCTTGTCGAAAGGCAGCTCATCGCATCCCGAGGTCACGACCGATCGTTGCAGCGCCGGAGCACCGCCGCCCGTCTGATGAAGGACGTGCGTCAGCTCATGAGCCAGCAGCCGCCGCCCTTCGAGCGTCTGCGGCGAGTATTGACTCTTGCCAAAGGCGATGTCCTGCCCGACCGTGTAGGCCCGGGCATGGACCTCCTGAGCCGACTGAACCGCTTGCGCGTCCGTGTGCAGCCGTACCTGGCTGAAATCGTGATCGAAACGGAGCTCCATGAAGTCGCGCGTCGGCGGATCGAGCGGCTGGCCGGACGTCCGCAATACCTCGTCGACAAGGGGCGGAGCGACAGGAACGCCTTCGGCATTCTCCTGGACACGCTCCTGGACACGCTTGGCCTGGA